>DATLWH010000698.1:0-4147 GCA_035576505.1 Thermoanaerobaculia bacterium
CGATGGCGATGTTGACGACGATCCAGAAGACGAGCTGTCCGATGAGGCTGCGCGTCCACGGCTGATGGCGGTAGACCGGCGAGCGGATGATCGAGAAGATGAACGCGCCCATGATCCCGAAAATGGCGCCGCTGGCGCCGACGGCCGGTCCATGGTTGTAGAGCGAGCTGGCAATGCCGGCGATGATGCCGGTCGAGAAATAGATCAGGGTGAAGCGCTTCGAGCCGAAGAGAACCTCGTACAACGTTCCGATCTGGTACAGCGCCCAGGAGTTAGCCGCCCAGTGCAGCCAGCCGCCGTGGAGGAACATCGAGGTGATGAGGCGCCACAGCTCGCCGTGTTGCACGAGGTCCGGCACGATCGCTCCCAACGCCACCATGGCCTCGTCGCTGGCGTAGGCCTGCGTCACGACCTCGTAGGCGAAGACGACGGCGATCATGACCAGCAGCGTCTTCGTGATGGGAGCGTTTCGCTTCATCAACTCTTCTCCACGACCGACGACACGCGCCGCATCAGCAGGTGCGCGAGCCGCGGAAAGGCTTCTTTGAATCTCATATACAGGGCCGCTCCAACCGGCAGGACGCGCCGGTACTTCCCATCCTCGGCGGCGTGGACGATGGCGCGCGCCACCTGCTCGGGCTTGATGGCCAGGATCAGGCGCGACGCTCCCGGCATCTTGCCGCGCTCGGCCTTGGCGAAGAACTGCGTTTCGACGGTGCCTGGGCAGACCATGGCCACGCACACGCCGCGCCCGAGGACCTCGTCGCGCAGCGCCTCGGAGAAGCCGATCATGGCGAACTTCGTTGCACAATATCCGCCCATCCGCGCGTATCCCATGATGCCGGCAATCGAGGCGACGTTGACGATCGTGCCCTGTCGCCGGGCCAGCATCTGCGGCAGCACGGCCTGCGTACACCAGACCGCGCCGAAGTAGTTCGTCTGCATCATGGCCTCGAGATCGTCGGGCCTTGCCGATTCGATCGGGTCGAAGATGGCGAAGCCGGCGTTGTTGACGAGGATGTCGACGTTGCCGGCGGCGTCGATGAGATGCTCGCAGTCGGCGCGCTGCGTGACGTCGGTGACGACGACACGGCATTCCACACCGAGGGCGCGGCACTGGCCGGCCACCTCTTCGAGCAGCTCCGCGCGGCGCGCGGCCAGGACGAGATTCGCTCCGCGGCGCGCCAGCTCCAGCGCCGCGGCACGGCCGATTCCGCTCGATGCGCCGGTGATTACGGCCGTCTTCTTTGCCAGGGCTGAGGTCATGCCTGACGCACTCATATCACGTGCTACCCTTCGCGCCGATGTCCAGGCGCCTGCTCCTCCCCGCTGTCCTTCTGACGCTTGCCTGCCACCACGAATCCGATCTCCCGAAACTCTTTCCCATCCCCGAGGCCCGGCTCGTCAATGAGGCCGGCAAGCCGGTGCGGATGAGCGAGATGAAAGGGCAGGTGGTGGTCTACGATTTCATCTTCACGCACTGTGCCGGCACCTGCCCGATGATGACGGCGACGATGCGGCGCCTGACGAAAAAGATCCGGAAAGACGCTCCGGTGCGCTTCGTCTCCATCAGCGTTGATCCGATCCGGGACACGCCGCAGGTTCTGCACGATTACGCCGTCTACGCCCGCAACGATCCGCGATGGACGTTCCTCACCGGCGAACGGAAGACGATCGTCGACCTGTCGGTGAACGGTTTCAAGCTCGCCGCCGGCGACTCTACCAGCTCGCCGGATGAGTCGGTGCTACACAGCGTCAAGTTCGCCGTGGCAGACAAGCAAGGCGTGATCCGCGATTACTACGCTGCCACGAATGACGATGCCGTGGAGCATGTGACAGGCGTGATCAACGAACTGCTGCGCGAAGACTGATCTCATCTGTGTCCATCTGCGTCATCTGCGGATAGGTTTTGGTACAGTCCCGCGCGATGCAATCGATCCTCCCCGCCATCAACGCCACCCTCAACGGCACCAGCGGCGTGCTGCTTCTCATCGCCTACATCCTCATCCGGCGGCATCACGTCCGGATGCACAAGCGTTTCATGCTGGCGGCGTGCGTGACTTCGCTGGTCTTCCTGGCCTGCTACGTCCTCAATCACATCCTCCGGCATGGTGTGGTCACGCACTTCACGGCTACCGGCTGGGTCAGGCCGCTCTACTTCTCGATTCTCATCTCGCACACGATCCTGGCCATTACCATCGTTCCCATGGCCATCCTCTCCGTGCGCTACGGGTTGAAGATGCGCGTGCCGCAGCACCGGCGTATCGCCCGCTGGACGTTCCCGCTGTGGATGTACGTCTCGGTGACCGGGGTGCTGGTCTACTTTTTTCTCTATCAGTGGTACCCGCCGGCATGAGCGTGCGATATCTTCCGCGATAGGAGCAGTCTGTGACGCCGTTACTGGAGACCGATCTCGATCCCGATCCCTTCGCGCAGTTCGGGCGATGGTTTGATGAGGCGACAAGCGCCGGCATCGTCATGCCCGAGGCGATGACGGTTGCCACCTCCGCGCTCGACGGCGAGGTCGCGGCGCGCATCTGCCTCCTCAAGTCGTTCGACCACCGCGGCTTCGTGTTCTACACGAACTACAACAGCCGCAAGGGAAAGCAGCTTCACGACAATCCGCGGGCCGCGCTGGTCTTCTGGTGGCATTCTCTCGAACGGCAGGTGCGCATCGAGGGGGCGGTGATCCGGACGACGGAAGAGGAGTCGGACGAGTACTTCGCCACCCGTCCCCGTGGCAGCCAGCTCGGCGCCTGGGCCTCGGAACAGAGCCGGGTCCTGGCCGGACGCGGTTCCCTCGACGCCCGCTTCGAGGAGCTGTCGACAACCTACCGCGATGTTCCCATCCCCCGGCCGCCGCACTGGGGCGGCTACCGGGTCATTCCCCTGCTATTCGAGTTCTGGCAGGGCCGCGCCGACCGCCTGCACGACCGCTTCTGGTACCGGCTGCGGAATGATGTGAAGGATTGGGTGGTGGAGAGGTTGTCGCCGTAGAACGGTGTCGGAGCGCTGCCGTCTCGCCGCCGATCCGGCAAGACTCCGAACATTTGCTGGCAACCGTAGTCGATTAGTGGATTAGTGGATTAGAGAAAAAGGGCAATGACAGACTCCTTTCTCCCATCGACGAATCAACTGATCTACTAATCCACTAATCCACTAATCTACTAATCCACTCACCAACTCCTCAATCCTCCCCTTCAGCTCATCCCTCGTGGCCGCAAACCGCTCCGATCCGTGTTCGTCGCCGAAGGTCGGATCTTCGATCGGCCAGTGCTCGATCCGCCTGGCTCCGGGCCAGTTCGGGCAGTCCTGCGCGGCGGAGTCGCAAACGGTGACGACGACGTCGAACGTCTGGTCGAGAAACTCGTCGGCGGATTTCGACTGCGCATCGCGGATGTCGATGCCGATCTCCGCGAGTGCCTTGATTGCCAGCGGATGGACCCATCCCGCCGCCCGTGATCCCGCCGAGACGACGTCGACCACGTCTCCATGAAACGCCCTGGCCAGCCCCTCGGCCATCTGGCTCCGCGCGGCGTTGCCTGTGCAGAGGAAGAGGATGCGTTTCTTCGGCATGGTTCCGATTGTATTCGCGTCCGGAGCGGGAGTCGGGAGTCGGGGGTCGGGTGTCGGAGATGCGCTCACGATTTCGAGAGGTCGAATCCAGCTACGACACTGACCGAGCGGGAGCCGGAGTCGTAGGCCCGTTGGACATCCTTCCACATCAGGAGCCACAGCTCCGACCCCCGACCCCCGACTCCCGACGCCCGCTCCGGTCAGATCACCCGCCCCCCTTCCGGCACGATCACGCGCAACGACAGCGGCACGATCTCGATCGTCAGGAGGTCCGGCAGTGTCACCGGCTCGCCGTCCAGATGCGCGGCGCCGGGGGTGGCGCGGCGGATGCGGATGCTGCGGCCTCGCAGGGCTGTTACGCCGCGCGCGCGGTGAAAGGTGCCGGCAAAGAGTTGTGCGGCCAGCATCGGGATACGGAGAAGGGGAGCGCGCTCGATCAGAGTCACGTCGAGAATGCCGTCCTGCATCGACGCCAGCGGGGCGATGCGGGCGTTGTTGCCGTACTGGCTGGCATTCGCCACGGCCAGGACCAGGGCGCGGTGCCGCGTCATCGCCCCGTCGATCGTCAGCT
>DATLWH010000699.1:0-2947 GCA_035576505.1 Thermoanaerobaculia bacterium
CGTCGGGGATGCCGCGCAAGCCGGGCATGAGCCGCGACGACCTGCTGAACGTGAGCTACAAGATCATGCAGCAGGTGACCGAACAGGTCGTGAAGTACTCGCCCAAGGCGATCATCATCCCCGTGGCGAACCCGCTCGACGCGATGGCGCAGGCGATCTACAAGCTGTCGAAGTTTCCGCGCGAGCGGATCATCGGCATGGCCGGCGTGCTCGACTCGGCGCGCATGCGCGCCTTCATCGCCATGGAGTTGAACGTCTCGGTCGAGAACACCCACGCCTTCGTCCTCGGGGGGCATGGCGACACGATGGTCCCTCTGCCGCGCTACTCCACGGTCGCCGGAATCCCCATCACGGAGTTGCTCTCCAAAGAGCGGATCGATGCCATCGTCGACCGCACCCGCAACGGAGGGGCTGAGATCGTCAACCTTCTCAAGACCTCGGCCTGGTACGCGCCCGGTGCCGCGGCCGTGGAAATGGTCGAGGCCATCCTCAAAGACAAGCGCAAGATCCTTCCCTGCGCGGCCTACCTGACCGGCGAGTACGGCTTCCGGAATCTCTACGTGGGGGTACCGGTAAAGCTCGGCAGGAACGGCATCGAGCAGATCATCGAGATCACCCTTGCCGATGATGAGCGTGCCGCCCTGCAGAAGTCGGCTGACGCGGTGAAGGAGTTGTTCGACAAGCTGAAAATACAGTGAGGCCGGCGGTGGTTTCGTACAATGACCCGTCCTCTCATGAAAAAGCTAGTCATTGACATCGAAACCGTCGGCACACCGTGGGAAGAGCTTGACGCGTACGTCCGCGAGTACCTGATCAAGGGCCTCAATGACGGTGACGCGGAAGAAACGCGTCGTGCCGGCGGTCTCTCCCCGTTCCGCGGCCGGATCATCGCCATCGGCGTCATCAACATCGACGACGGGCGCTCCTGTGCCATGTACGAGGTGCCCGGTCAGACGCAGCTCTCCATCGAAAAGGCCGGGCAGCGCACCTACATCTCCGGCAACGAGAAACAGATCCTCGAGAAATTCTGGGAGTTCTTCGAAGGCGACTCCCGCTTCATCACGTTCAACGGCCGGCAGTTCGACGGGCCTTTCCTGATGATCCGCTCGGCCATCAACGGCATCGTTCCGAAGCGGGATCTCGTCGGCTATCGCTACGGCTTTCACCCGAACTGCGATTTGCGCGAGGCCCTCAACTTCTTCGGGACCACCAACGCCCGGCAGTTCAAATTCAATCTCGATCTGGCCTGCAAAGTCTTCGGCGTCGAAACCTCGAAAGGCGAGGGACTCGACGGACGCTCGGTGGAGACCTGGTATCGCGCCGGCCGTCACCGCGAGATCGCCGATTACTGCCTTGATGACGTACGGGCTACCTGTGAGCTGTACGAGAAAGTTGCTCCGTCGCTCCTCATTTTCAACAAGGAGTTTCGCGAAGCGGAGGAGCGCTCCCGGCGGCGTTTTCCGTTGATCGATGATGCGGCACCACTCCTCCCCACGAGCGAAGCGTCGTTCATCGAGTCCGTGACCGAGAGCTCGCTGGCGTTGCTGCCAGCACTCGACGCGACGCCGGGCGAGCCGGCCGCGGTCACGGCGACGACGCGCGCGATTGTCCTGGAGAAGCTGGTGCAGAAGGCGGAAGCGGAAGAAGACATCCCGACGGGCGTTTGATGAAAGGATGCTTTCTCGCACACACGACGAGTGATGTGGCACAGACACTCTTGTCTGTGCGGGGTCTCGCCAAGACTCAAGATTGCAAGCCCTCAGGGCCAAGCGGCTTCGGCCGGGCACAGACAAGAGTGTCTGTGCCACATCGGTCTCTGGCTTGCGGCGGCAGGCACGGAGGTTCGATCAGGTTGTCAGAAAAGCGTCCTCGGCGGTGAGACAATGCGCGCGTGAAGCTGTTCCGGGCGCGGGTCTTCTCGCCGGTCGATGATCCGTTCGCGACGGATGCGGCCAGGTCGTACGTCTACTACGACGACGGTTATCTGGCCGTCGACGGCGGCCGCATCGTTGGCGTCGGTGACTGGCGCGACGTGCCGCGGCAGAGCTCTACGATCACACAGCTCGGGCGGGATGTTCTCATCGCACCGGGATTCGTCGACACGCATCTTCACGCACCGCAGCTCGAGATGATCGGGTCCTACGGCGGTGATCTCCTGGAATGGCTGAACCGCTACACCTTTCCGACCGAGGCAAAGTTCAGCGACCCCAAGCACGCCGAAATGGTGGCGCGCCTCTTCTTCGCCGAGCTGTTGCGCAACGGCACGCTTTGCGCGCTCATCTTTTCGACCATCCACTTTCGCGCCACCGACATCTTCTTCGCCGAAGCGGAGCGGCGCGGCTTCCGGGCCATCATCGGGAAAACGATGATGGACCGTAATGCGCCGGAAGCTCTGCTGGAGAGCCCGCGGCAGGCATTCGACGAGAGCCATACGCTGCTGAAGAAGTGGCACAAGCGCGGATTGCTGCGGTACGCCATCACGCCGCGCTTCGCACCGACGTCCACTCCCGAACTGCTCGAAGCGGCCGGTCAGCTCAGGCGGGAGTTCCCGGACGCGTACGTTCACTCGCACATCTCCGAGAACCGCAACGAGGTCCAATGGGTTCACGACCTCTTCCCCGAGGCGGAGTATGCGGATGTCTACGACCGCTACGGTCTCCTCGGCGAGCGGACCGTGCTCGCACACGGCGTCTACCTGAGTGAGGAAGAGCTCGAGTTGCTGGCTCGCCGCGGTACTCGTATCGCCCACTGTCCCAACTCGAACCTTTTCCTCGGCAGCGGTCTTTTTCGCCTGCACCACACGCTGCGCGCCGGCGTCACCGTTGGCCTCGGTACCGATATCGGTGCCGGAACGACGCCGTCGATGTTCACGACAATGTCGGACGCGTACAAAGTGCAGCAGGTGCAGGGCGTTTCGCTCACCCCATTTCACCTCTGGTACCTGGCC
>DATLWH010000700.1:0-6419 GCA_035576505.1 Thermoanaerobaculia bacterium
CCGTCTCCGCGGCGTTCAACGTGCCGGGCGTCAGCGGCGCGGTGTTGGTCTTCGGCTGGGACGTTATCGAGCCGGCCATCGGCCAGTATGACTTCTCGGACTTCGATCAGTGGATGACGATGGCGGCATCCAGCGGGAGGAAGATCGAGCTGTCGATCACGACCGGTTATGTCGGGTCGAGTCACACGCCGGCGTGGTTGTTCCAGCCTTCGCCGGGCGGAGGGGGAGCGAAGGCGCTCACCTTTTCGTTCACGCGCAAGCCGACCGACACGACCTGCCTGACGGAGTCGATCGCCGCGCCATGGGATCCGGCCTTCCTCGCGCAATGGGATGCCATGCTGGCCGCGGTCTCGGCGCATCTGAAGAGCACGGGGCGATACGACAACGTCGTGTTGCTGCGGCTGACCGGCATCAACAAGGACTCCGACGAGCTCCATCTGCCCAGCGAGTCAGCCGACCCGAACGTTCCCTGCAAATCCGACAACATCGCCACGTGGCAGCAGGCGGGTTACCGGCCGTCCCTCTTGCTGCAGGGGTGGGACGGCACGACGGGCTCATTCAAGAAGTACTTCCCCGATAAGTCGTTCAGCGTGGCCATCATCGCCTCGGCCGATCCGTTTCCTCCCATCGCGGAAGACGGCTCGATCATCAAGGGGGCGATTTCTCAACCGAGCCTCCCCCTGCTGACTCTGGCCGCCCAGAAGTTTCCTGGGCATCTCGTCATTCAGAACAACTCGCTGTATCCCGATTCGCCCGCGCAGCCCGAGACGATTCAGTCCGCGCAATCCCTCGGGACGATGATCGCCTTTCAGACGAACGAGGACGTGACGGCGCAGGGTGCCGGCTGCGGATCGCGCGGCAACCCCCTGCCGACGCCGTGCACCGCCGACACCTTCCTGGCCATGCTGAACACCGGCATTTATCCTCTGGGCACCAGCAACGCGCTTCGCGCGCAGTACATCGAAGTATTTGCCCTCAATGTGAACGCCTTCCCGGCCGTCGATCTGACCGCCTACTACGAACTGCTGGGCATCGAGCCGTCCAGGCACCATGCCGTTCGGCATTGATGGGGCCTACGCAACGTGGTGGAACGCTCATCGCTGTGCGGTCACGTAGTACGCCGCGGTGTACGCCGAGGTTCGGTAGCCTGTGCTCGACCCGACATGCGCGCTGCGGAATCCCGCATCGGTCAACTTGGCCAGGTAGGACCTACCTGGTAGAGCACCGGCAATTCAATTCGACCACGCGTCTTTGCCGGCGAGAACGTCCTCGGAGACCGCGTCGTCGACGAGAAGGTCGACGGCGATGAAGTGGCCGCCCGGACGCAACACGCGGCATAGCTCCCGAAACGCGGCATCTTTGTCGGGGACCAGGTTGAGCGCGCCGTTGGAGAACACGAGGTCAAACGCCTCGTCTTCAAACGGCAGATCCTCCACTGATGTTTCTCGGAACTGCACGTTCTCGAGCGGCCAGTGCGCGAGGGCCCTTCGCGCAACCTCCAGCATCTCGGGCGTCAAGTCCACACCAACCGCAGAGCCACGTGAGCCTACGAGGGCCGAGGCCACGAAGGTGTCGAGGCCGGCCCCGCAACCGGCATCCAGGACCCGCTCGCCCTGGCGCGGTTGCCTCTGCGTAAACGGGTTTCCTACTCCGACGAAGCGTTCCACCACTTCGGGCGAAATCGATTCGATCACACCGGGCTCGTAGCCAAGACTGAGGGCGCTGCCGCGACCCACCGGATAGGAAAACCGATCCGCGGGCTGCTTCGACACGGCCCGGTACTTTTCCTTTACCGCCTCCCGCATCGTTGCGGCTTCCTGCCCGCTCAAGCACTGACTACGCATCTGTTTTTCCTTATGGAGCCGATCGTGCCACGAGGCGATCATACAGGCGAAGAATTATCCGCAGATGACGCAGATGGACGCAGATAGGGCCGTCTTCAATCTGCGTCCATCTGCGTAAATCTGCGGATGGGTCCTTCCCCCGCTGCTCAAAAATCTGGAATCCAGCTTACCCTCTTGCCGAGGATGGGCGGGAATTGACGCTGAGACAACTGCGCTGGGTGGCCATCGCCGCCCCGATCATCGTCGTGGTGCTGCTGGAGCTCGTACGCGGCACGACGGCCGGCGCGCCGTTTCTGCAGCGCAGAATCGTGCTCGACGGACTCGTGGTCGTCGCCCTCGTGCTCGTGAGCACCTTCATGGTGCGCTCGGTCGGGCGGATGCAGCAGAGCCTGGAGCGGCAGAACGAAGAGTTGCTGGCCCTGCACGGAGCGGGACTGGACATCGCCGCGGAGCTGTCGCTCGATGTGGTGCTCAACAAGGTCGTCGAGCGGGCGCGGACGCTCGTCGGTGCGCGGTTTGGTGCGCTGTCGGTCGTCAACGCCGACGGCTCGATCCGGAACTTCATCACGTCCGGGATCACGAGCGATGAGCGGCTGCGCATCGGGCCTCCGCCCGTCGGCCACGGCCTCCTCGGCGTCGTCCTCAACGAAGGAGAGCGGCTGCGCCTGCCCGACATCGGCACCGATCCCCGTTCGCACGGCTTTCCGCCGAACCACCCCGTGATGCGCTCGCTGCTGGCGGTTCCGATCTCCTGCAAGGGGCCGTTCGTCGGGAACCTCTACCTCAGCGAAAAGGAAGGGGGCGGTGAATTCGATCCAAGCGACGAGGAGACGCTGGAGCGTTTCGCCGTGCAGGCGGCCATCTCCATCGACAACGCCCACCTTCACCGCCAGATCGAACGGAACAACGAGGAGCTGCTGGCCCTGCACGGCGCCGGGCTCGACGTCACTGCCGAGCTGTCGCTCGAGGTGGTGCTCGACAAAGTGGTCGGGCGGGCACGGGCGCTCGTCGGGACGCGCTACGGCGCGCTCTCGGTGGTCGACGCGGACGGCTCGATCCAGACGTTCATCACCTCCGGCGTCACGCGCGAGGAGCGCGCGCGCATCGGGCCTCCGCCCGTCGGCCACGGCTTGCTCGGCGTCGTTCTCAATGAAGGAGAGCGGCTGCGCCTGACCGACATCGGCAAGGACCCTCGGTCGCACGGCTTTCCGCCGAATCATCCGGTGATGCACTCCCTGCTGGCCGTTCCCATCACCTGCAAAGGGCCGTTCGTCGGGAACCTCTATCTCAGCGAGAAACTCGACGGCGGAGAGTTCTCTGAAAGCGACGGGCAGACGCTGGAGCGCTTCGCCGTGCAGGCGGCCATCGCCATCGATAACGCCCATCTTCACCGCCAGGTGGCCGATCTGGCCGTGGCGCAGGAGCGTCTGCGCATCGCCCACGAGATGCACGACGGAATCGCCCAGGTCCTGGGGTATGTGAACACGAAGGTGCAGGCGGCCATCGAATACATCCGCCGCGAGAAGACGGAGGAGGGTCTGGAACAATTGCGCGAGCTCGCGGCCGCGGCCCGCGAGGCGTACAGCGACGTACGCGAGTCGATCGTCGATCTGCGCACCCTTCCGAGCCCGACGCGATCGCTCGAGGACGTCCTCCGTGAATATGTCGGCCGCTGGAAAGAGCAGACCGAGGTCAGCACGGAGCTCGTCGTCGACGGCGATCTCGGCATACCCAATGGAATCGAGCTCCAGGTCGTGCGGATCATTCAGGAATCGCTCACGAACGTCCGCAAACACGCGAAGGCGACCACGGCGCGGATCGAAGTGCGCCGCCAGAACGACGCGTTGTTCCTCACGGTGAGCGACAACGGAGTGGGACTGGAACAGGCAGGCCGCAGCCGAAGCGTCTTCCCCCGCTTCGGCCTGTCGACCATGCGCGAACGCGCCGAATCGATCGGCGGCACGTTCTCGATCGAAGGTGCGCCGGGCGGAGGGACGGTGGTCAGGGTTGAGGTACCGTTGGGGGCGTAGCCGTAGGCCCGCGTTAGACTACGCCTCAATGCGCATCCTCATCGCTGATGACCACGCGCTGTTTCGCGATGGCCTTCGCAGTCTGCTGCAGTCGCAGGGGCACGAGGTCGTCGGCGAGGCTGCGAATGGGAAGATGGCCATCGAGCTGGCCAGGAAGCTCCGGCCCGACCTCGTCCTGATGGACGTCTCCATGCCTGAGCTCAATGGCGTGGCGGCCACGAAGGAGTTGTCCGCGCAGATGCCCGAGGTGAAGGTCGTCATCCTCACGGCGTCGGAACAGGACGACACGCTCTTCGAAGCCATCAAAGCGGGAGCGCAGGGATACCTGCTCAAGAACCTAGAGGCCGACGAATTCTTCGCCCTGCTCGATGCCGCCAGCCGAGGGGAGCCAGCTCTGACGCCGGCGCTGGCGCGCAAGCTCCTGCACGAGTTCGCGAAACCGAAGACTGCGACGACGGAGACGACGCCCAGCGAGCCAGATGCGCTGACCGACCGCGAGCGGGAGGTTCTGGAGTTGATGGTGGAGGGCGTCACCGCGAACCGCAAGATGGCCAAGCGCCTCGGCGTGAGCGAGAACACCGTGAAGTTCCACGTCCGCAACATCCTCGACAAGCTCCACATCAACAACCGCGCCCAGGCCGTCGGCTACGCGCTCCGGCACAACATCGTCGACCGCGAGGGCGGGACGTAGAGGATCTCAGCGGCTCCCGGCGGCCGTGACGATGATCTGGCCGGACATGGCCGGCTGGTGCATCGTGCAGTAGAAGGGGTAAACGCCCTCGTCGTGAAAGGTCATGACGAACGTGGTCTTCGACAACGGCGCGAACTTGGTCTGCAGCAGGACGTGATTCTGCGGATCGGTCAGCATGAAGTCGTGTTCGTCGTCGGGCTGGAGGTTCCAGAAGGTGATCTGCGTCGGCTGGCCCCGCCGCACCGCGAAGACCTCGGGAGAGAACGCGTAGACCTCTCCGAACTGCTTCACCGTCGCGGCCGGCCCCGTTTCCTTGATGGCCACGCCGACCGTGGTCACGAGCACGCGCGCGCTCGCCTTGCCGCCCCGCGCAATCGTGACGCCGTGCGGCTGCTGGGGAGCGCGGCAAGCGAGGAAAAGCGCCGCGATGAGGAACAGTCGTTTCATGACGCGCATTAGAAACTAGAAACCAGAAACCAGAAACCAGAATGCTTCGCTCGGCCACCTTCTGGTTTCTGGTTTCTGGTTTCTGGTTTCACCTTCGGATGAGCCTGTATGCTTACCGGATGCGACAGGCCGACGTCGATCCACGTTCCATCGTGCTCATCCGGCTGCTGGTCGGGTGGGTGTTCCTGGCGGAGGGAATCTTCAAGTTCACGCGGCCTGAGGCGCTCGGGGTCGGGCGGTTCGCGAAAATCGGCTTCGTCTCGCCCGGTCTGCTCGCCTCGTTCGTCGGCTGGGTGGAGATCATCTGCGGTGCGTTGATCCTGGTGGGGTTCGTCACCCGGCTGGCGAGTCTGCCGCTCCTCACCGACATCCTCGTCGCCATCGTCACGACCAAGCTCCCGATCCTCATCGGCCACGGTTTCTGGGGCTTCGCTGATCCGACCACCAAACCCTTTGGCCTGGGGACGATGCTGCATGAAGCGCGCACCGACATCTCCATGCTCCTCGGGCTCGTATTTCTCTTGATCGCCGGAGCGGGCCGATGGTCGATCGATACAGCGCTCATCGAGCGGCGCTGATCACAGGACGGCGGGAGTAACCTTGCCGGTCACGCGCACGTTCTCGCCGAGCATCTCCCCGCAGAATCGTGAGAGCTCCTCGTTGGAGAAGTCATCCCACGAGCGGCAGGTTTCGTAGCCCATGTACTGCACGTCGCAACAGAGGAGGGTGCCCTCCTGCTGCTGCCGCTCGAGTTGCCAGGCGTTGGCGCGCTCCTCGAGCTCGGCGCGTGTGAGCTGCGCGGCATTCTCGATCACCGCAGCGTAGCGGAAGCGCAGCTCGTCGTCGCCGTCACGAAGGAAGCCGCGGCAGAAGATGTTCTTCTCGGCCGCCAGGCGGCAGACCGATTTTCCTTCCTCCTGCAGCGTGATCAGTTTCCGGCGCAGACGCGCTACGGCGGTCTCGCGTGTCACGACATGCTCACCCATCCGACCCTCCCGTCGTTTCGCGATCGAGCACCTCGATCGTGCGCATGAAGAGCCGTTCTGCTTCTTCGCGGCTGTTCGCAATCGCGGTCATTCCGAATTTCCCGAACTCAGAGACTGCCCCGATCATGTGAAAGACGACGCCTGTCGTCGTTCGATGATTGAAGTTGAGACGATTCATCGTGACGATCTCGATGAGATCTTCCGGAAGCAGTCCCCGGTACGCTTCCGACTGCACGTTGTCCGAGGCGCGGTAGAACTTGGCCTGACCGTCGAGACCGTGCAATAACCCCGAGCTGGGGTCGACCTCTCCTCCGGTCAGGAAACGAAGCGCCAGCGTGGGATGGGTCGTGCCTCCCATGCGCAGGTTGATCTCGATGGGCGTGACCCGCCACGGCTCGGCCGAGTCGTCTCTCGAGGCCAG
>DATLWH010000701.1:0-13525 GCA_035576505.1 Thermoanaerobaculia bacterium
CTCGTTAAACGTCGTCGAATGTCTCGGTTAACGTCGTCGGACGTCTCGTTAACGTCGTTGGATGTCTCGGTTAACGTCATCGGATGTCTCCTTGACCTCGCCGGACGTGACGCTCAAGTCGACTGACGTTTCAGCCCATCGCGGCCGCGAGGTCGCGTACGCCGCGGCGGATCTCGCGCACATCGATTGCGGCGAATCCCAGTTGCAATCCGTCGCGCGGCATCGCTCCTCGTGCATACCGGCTGATGGGAGTGACTTCGACGTTGCGTGCGGCCGCGGCGCTGGCGACCGACTCACCGTCGATCCCTTCGCGCAGCCAGACTGTCGTCTGCAGTCCCGCCTCGACGTTCGAGATCTCCAGCAGTCCGTCGAGGCGTTTCCGCGCGCTGTCGAGCAGTACCGATAGCGCTCCGCGTAGATCTCCCTCATGCGGCGCAGGTGGCGTCCGAAGTGTCCCTCGGTGATGAAATCGCACAACACCGTCTGCTCGAGGAGCGGCGCGTGACGGCTGGTCAACGACTTCGCTGCTTCCACGAACGGCACCAGATCCGGCGGAACCACCAGGTAGCCGAGGCGCAGCGACGGGAACAGCACCTTGCTGAACGTGCCGGCGAAGAGCACGAGCCCATGGCGATCGAGTCCCTGCAAGGCCGGAACAGGACGGCCCGAATAGCGATACTCGCTGTCGTAGTCGTCCTCGAAGACCAGCGCCCCCGATCGGCGCGCCCACTCCAGCAGCTCCAAGCGCCGGGCCAGGCTCATCGTCGTACCGACAGGGAACTGATGACCAGGCGTGATGTAGACGAGCCGCGCGTTCGTCTTCGGGACCTTCATCCCCTCGGCGTCTAGGTGTACCGCGGAGAGATCAGCGACGGCCACGTGCCGGACGAGGTCTACGAAAGGGTGCGGCGGCACTGCACGGAAAAGGAGCTGTCTGACATCACCCTCGCGGCGGCGGCCATCGGCGCATGGAACCGGTTGTCGATCTCCGCCCGGCTCGTTCCCGGCGGTTACAAACCGGCCCTGGTTGCCGGGTGAGCTCAGTTTTTACGTTCTTTACAGGAGTCTTGCGTCACCACGACACTTCCCGATGTGTGCGGCGCTATCGTGAACTGTCAGTGGCAAGGAGACTCCGGATGAACGTTCACCTGAGGAGACTGATCATTGGCCTCTCCACCATGCTCCTGCTCATCGCTTTCAGCGTAAGCGCGGCAACAGTCGCGGATCGTCTTTCGGGAAGCTGGGAGGCGGAGGTGACAGGAGACGGCAAGACCTTCTCCTTCATCTTCGAGTTCAGGGCCAGGGGAAACGCGCTTAGTGGCACGGTCGAACTTCCGAGCCAGGACCGCTCCTTCGACATCCGGGATGGAAAGATCAACGGCTACGGGATTTCGTTCGAGGCCTTTGGAATCTGGACCGGCACACTGGAAGGCGACCAACTGACGCTGACCCGTGAGCTCGACTACGGCAAGAAGCAGCACATGAAGGCGCATCGGAAACGTGGCCAGTAAGAGGAGCTGGCGCATGAAGTCGATCGTGCGCAGGTTTCTCCTGGGCTTGCATCGATATCTAGGGCTCGCCGCCGCGGCGTTTCTGGTTGTCGCCGGGCTCACGGGCAGCATCCTGGCGTTCGCCGAGGACTACGACCGCTGGACGCATCCCTCGCTCTGGCGAGTGACGCCGCAAGGCGCCCTGCTATCGGAACAGACACTCGTCGATCGCGTTCGCGGTCATCTCGCGACCGAGGGGTCGACGGCACGGATCGAACAGATTCGGCTCGCCGGCGATCACAGCTCGCAACTCTTCGCCCTGACAGACGGGCGGACGATGTTCGTGAACCCCTACACGGGGGCGGTCCTCGGCACGGCCGACCATCCCTCGAAGGTGTCCGTGTTCGTTGGCTGGGTGCACCAACTGCACGTCCGGCTCCTGGCCGGCAACTACGGCCAGTGGTTCGTCGACATCGCCACCGCGGCCGTGTTCCTGCTGGTTCCCACCGGTGTCTACCTGTGGTGGGCCAGGAAACGGCTCACTCTCAAATGGACGAGCTCGTGGCGTCGAATCACCTGGGATCTGCACAACGTGGTCGGGGTGTATGGATGCGTCCTGATCTTCCTGCTCGCGTCCACCGGACTGCTCATCGCCTTCGAAACGCCGCTGTATTGGATGGCTCGTTCAGAACCATGGCGTCCGGGAGAGATCCCTCATTCGGTGCAGCCAGGACTGTCGCATCCGGACGCCCAACTGCCGAAGCTCGATGAGCTCATGCTGGCAGCCGACCGGACCCTTCCGGATTCCGAAACCTACCAGATTCAACTACCGATGCGGCCTCGCTCATCACTGCAGATCATGAAGCGCAGACCAGGAGTTGCCGGCCACAGCACGGTGTATTTCGATCGCTACGACGGACATATTCTGCGTGTGGACGACTTGAGCAAGCTGCCCCGCGCCTATCGCGCGCATCTGACAAACCAGGCCATCCATATGGGCACGATCCTCGGCTTGCCGAGCAAGATCCTGATGTCTCTTTCGAGCGTTCTGCTCGTCGTGTTGGTGGTCACTGGATGCGTCATGTGGTGGCCCGGCCGGACTAAACGAATGCCCAGAAGCCGGTAGCTTCGCCCGTCCAGCGTGATACGGTTCGCCGGCCGTGTTGCGCACTCCGCCGCAACGCCGCTCCCGGGCGGCACTCAGAAAACTGGCAGACGGCGCCAGTGTCCGCACCGTCTTCGTGGCGCTGGCGGCAAACATCGTCATCGCCGTGGCGAAGCTCGTCGCCGGTCTCCTCTCAGGATCGACAGCCATGCTCGCCGAGGCGGCGCACTCCTTTGCCGATTCGCTCAACGAAGTCTTCCTCGGCATCTCGCTGCGGCGCGCGCGGCGCGGTCCCGATGCGACGCACCCATTAGGCCACGGTCGCGAGCGATTTCTCTGGGCGCTCATGGCGGCAATCGCATCCTTTCTGATCGGCGGCTGCCTGTCGGTGGGGATGGCCATTCGCGAGCTCGAAACCCACGATTCGGCGGCGGGCAGTCCGCTCGCCGCATGGATCGTCCTGGCCATCTCCTTCATCGCCGACGGCGTCTCCTGGCTGCAGAGCGTCCGGCAGGCGCGAAGCGAAGCGCGGGAGCGCGGACAAAGCATCGTGCGACACCTCCTCCGGTCGAGCGAACCTCTCGTGCGCGCGATCGTGGTCGAAGACACCGCCGCGCTCATCGGCCTCGTCATCGCCGCCGCCGGACTGCTGCTGCGCCAACTCCTCGGAACGAACGTCCCCGACGCCGTCGCCTCGCTGCTGATCGGCATCCTCCTGGCGATCACCGCCTTCGGCCTGGCCCGCCCGCTCGCCGATTTCCTAGTTGGCCGCTCCCTCCCCCCCGACCTGCTCGAGGAGTTACGACGCATCCTCGCCGCCTCTCCGTGCATCGAACAGGTCCTCACCCTTCAAGCCGTGTACACCGGCCCGGAAGAGGTGATCGTCGCCGCGAAAGTGCATCCAGCGAAAGGAGCCTCGGTCGAAGAGCTGGCCCGCGAGATGGACGAACTCGACCACCAACTCCGCGCGGCATCGGAGTTCGTGGCGGATGTGTACCTCGATGTGACGATGTACAGAGGGGAGGGGAGGGAGGAAAGGTGAAAGCGCTATCTGATGTTCCTCAGCGCTTCATCACAGCCAAGACGGGCGGAAAGACGAAGATTTTAGCGTATCAGCCGCGCGATCACGTAGATAAATCCCCTCAGAGGGGCGTAGGACTGCGTCATGAAGGGGCCTTCGGTAATGCCATGGGCGTAGATCGGCTGCGCGCTCGCGAACGCTCAACCTGTCTTCGCTCGCTGTTCGCAAGACACGCTATGCACGCAATGTGACGGACATAGTGCAGGTCGATCGTAGCTCCTTGACTTTCCTCCGGGTTGGCGGCACAGTGCAGGGCATCGGACGACGTATGAGTGCAACTCTGGACAGTCCCGTGTTCCTCGACTCCGCCGCCTGCCGAGACCCGCAGTTGGTCGGGCCGAAGGCAGCGTCACTCTCGGCGCTACTTCACGGCGGCTTGCCCGTGCCTCCCGGTTTTGTGCTGCCGCTCCGGAAACGTCATCCTCTTGAGCCCGCACAGCGATCGCTCGTACTCGACGCTGAAGTGATTGAGGCGTTCACCCGAACACTAGCCAGTAGTACAACGTCTAGCGTCATCGTCCGTAGCTCCGCCGCCGTCGAGGGTGCCGGTAATTTTGCTTTCCCGGGCATGTTCCTAACTGTCCCTAACGTCCGATCGTCTGATGCCCTATGGCACGCGATCAATCGTATATTAGCATCGTCTACAGCACCTTCCGTCCGTCAATACGCAGCACTACACAAACTGAATCCGCATGATTATGCAATGAACATTCTAGTTCAGGCCCAGATGCGGGCACGAATCGGCGGCGCCGCCAGGTTGCGCCGCAAGCCCGGTGCTGCTGAAGTCCTTGCATTAGTCGAGATTGCCGAGCGTCATCCCGCGAAGCTGTTGCGCGGCGAGGCAGTGGACGTTGCCACGGAAATTACCGTCGCAGACGGCCACATCATCGCTATGACCGAACGTCTGCGCGCCGGCAACCCCGCCATGCTGCGTGCGCTCATGTCACTAGCCAGAATCGCCGCGAATATCCTGAACGTTATCGGTGAAGACGTTCTAATCGAGTGGGTGGCTGACGACGAGGACCTGTGGTTGGTGCAGTCACGCGGCCTGACGAGTGGCCAGAATATGCTACCGCAAAGCCGCGATCGTATAACGCCGAGTTACGGCGAGGAACTCCTGCCGCATGAACGCGAAATAGGATTGAAGGGAGCTGCGATGCTTCTCTTCGCTTCTTTGGGATGGTTCACAAGACCGTTGTACTACGCGTACCCTGGCACGCTGTTCTCGCAGATCGAGGCTGATCTGGCCCACTTCGAGCCAGGCGACGCGGGCGTGACGATTCGATACTCATATCGCAACGAAATTGGACTGCCCCGATTGTTCTCCAAGTCAGTGGCAGAGGCAGCCGAGTTAATCCGCGGTACGCGGCACGACGAGTGGTTTCTCATCGTGCACGGATATATTGGTGTCGCCGATTCTTTCGAATTGTATATCGATGATCACAAGCTCGTCCTCGAGCACGTTCCAGGTGTTTGGGAAAGCGACAACCGGCAAACACCTGATGTGGTGATAATGCACGGCGATCGCGTGGAGACATTGCGGTCGCTTGGGCCACGTACTGCCAAATACCATTCCCCGGACGGCACACGTTTCGCCGAAGTATCGCCGCTGGCCGAAATTACGCTACGTCAGTGGGCGGGGATAGTCCAGAATACCGGGGAACTTCTTCGCACGTCTCTCTTTTGCAGCCAACCTGTTATTTGCCACTTCGTGGCCGACCAGGACGGCACGTGGCAGTTCTTGAACGTTAGGCGAACGCCGGCTCTGGGAGAACAGTACGCGAAAAAGGGCGCATATCATGCCGTGACGCGTCCGTCTGACATGGATTCATGGGACGGGAATAGTCCAATTCTGCTTCAGTTCAGCGTTGAGCGTGGTGAGGAACGGTCCGTCGCGGAAATCGCGCGCTGGTTGCCTAGGGACGAGCCGGTCTATGTCGCCTTTGGGTTGCTATCGCATCCTGCAATGGTACTCCGCGAGCTCGGCATCAACGTTGTCCCTGCCTATTTGTCTCACGAAATATCTGGAGTTCATACTTAGGAGCGTACGACATTGATGACGTCCACTGTTCCGCTCAGAATCCTTGAAGAACCTCGAATCTATGAGGACGCGTTGTTCTTCGTCGTTAAAGACATCGAGCCTGTTGTCGAGGGACATTTCCTGCTGATTAGCAAAACTTATCTGCAATGTCTTGCTGACGCGCCGCGAGGTTCGGTTTCGGAGTTTCTCGCAGCCGCGCCTGTGGACTTAGGAATCAGCCCGGCATGGATCTTTGAACGAGGTCGCGCTTCGTTCTGCACGAGCGTCGGCGCTCCTTTTGCGCATGCGCATCTGATTCCGGCAGTCTTCGGCAGCCGCGTGCGGTTCCAAGCCGCGGGTAATCAGTACTCCGATCTGGAGCGGGCTCTCGACGCGGTGCGGCAATTGGCGGGGGAATATCTTTTGTGGGGTCAAGCGGTCGGAACTGCACGAGTGGCAGTTGATATCGAGCACCAACAGAAGCGCCTAATTCGGTCGGCTTTCGTCGAGGTTAGGAGTTGACATGCCCGATCAATCGGATGACGCGGGCGTTGCTGCGTCGTGCAGAGAGAAAGGACGCGACGTATGGATACGGTCGCGCACGAACGCCTTCGCGCACAAGTTGGAAGCCAGACGGTTGACGATCATCGCGAACGCGGCATTCGCCTCACAGACGCTCTTTATCGTCGTCCCGATCGTATGTGTAAGTCTGACGCTCCTGCTGAATACTGCTGGTCGACTGCCAGCGGGACGTTTGATAGCGTGGGTCGCCACTTGGTCGGTCGCCGATCTGAGCGTTATCGCGATACTGTCCAACGGGCTTGCACTGTACCTGAGCATAGTCACAAATCGTTTCCAGTGGTCTGAGCGTTCTCAGAGACATCGCGAATTGTTGTCGGGATTTCAGTTGTTGGCTCAGAAAGCACGCCGGCTGGATACTAGTAATCTTCGGGTCGACGAGGCGGTACATCTCCTTCGTCATCTCGAAGAGACGTTTGAAATCTATAAGGCTTGGGGATTGGAACCCGGCAATTCGACCTTCGGACGCGCACAGCGCATGATGTTGAAACTTACGACGTATCCATTTGGAATCAAAGCGACGGATCTCGTTCCCCCTACCGAGGCGTCATTCCGAATCGCGTCAGCTTAAGGTGCGCTTGCGTTCACGAGAAACGGACCGCCAGTGGATGGAACGAGCGCTGCTTCAAGCAACTCGATGCAAGAGTGATTGTGATCGACCTCGGCCAAAAGTCGGCGCGGTCCTAGTGAACATGTGTGGTGAACTACTCGGCGAAGCTCATCGTGGCGAAGACGGACCTGACGATCATGCCGAGTTTGTTGTGTTCAAGAAGGTCATTCGCAATGCGGTGGTAGGAGCCACGCTCTACACCACACTCGAGCCCTGCACAGTCCGCCGTCCGCCGAAACCAGCCTGCATTCAGTACGTGCTCGCCAGTGGAGTGGCGCGAGTCGTGATCGGAATTGCCGATCCGATTCCTGCTAATCGCGGTCGCAGCATTCTTGCTTTGCACGCAAACTCGATAGATGTCGGTTTCTTTGACGACGATCTTGCGAGACAAGTGCGTGAGATCAACGCGAGCGTCTGGCGGCTGTGAAATTGGCTGGTCGCGTAGCTTGGTTCTGTGCAGGCGGCGGGAGTTGAACCTGCGTCCGAGAGGAGTATAGCCTGTACTAGATGCTTAGCGTTCCTTTAGTTTCTCGTTAGCGTCCGCACGGAGATCGGGGAGTAAACGTGGACCAGCCTCTACGGTTTCATCGCCTACGCCGAGACGGCTCGCAGCCGCGCTTAGCTCACCTTAAACGACATGCGGTACCGACGGCGTGAGCGACCATCGGGCGGACGCTCGTGGGTTTTAGGCCGTCAGAGCGAGTTGGCTGTTGTTCCCCTTCAAACCAAAACCAACTCCTCCACCCCCACCGCTCCGACCCTCGCCGCAACCGCCTCGCGCACACCCGCCGCGTACTCCGGATGCACCTTCCCGAAAGGGGGGCCGAGCGGCGTTCGATGATGAACTCCGGCACGCCCTGCATCGCCGCGGCGAGTTGGAGAAGAGCCGGGACTTCTGGCCGGCGTCGAACAGATTGAACAGCGCGCGGTGCTGCGCGTAATCATCGTTGCCGTCGCGGTGATCGAAGCGGTTCGCGTCGGCGGTGATCGTCAGGCGGGGCTCGGCGAGATCCGGATGCTCGACCGGACAGTTGAACGAGTTTGGCTCGTAGTACGCGTCCGGGTTCGGGTTGTTCAGGAAGAAGCGCATCTGGCCGTCTTTGTGGTAGTTGTGTACCGGGCACTGCGGGGCGTTACGGGCAGGGCCTCGTAATGCGTGCTGAGGCGGTGACGGTGCGCGTCGGCGTAGGAGAAGATCCGCGCCTGCAGCACCTTGTCCGGCGAGAAACCGATGCCCGGAACGATGTTCGAGGGCGAGAACGCGGCCCGCTCGATCTCGGCGAAATAGTTCGCCAGATTGCGGTTCAGCTCCATGACGCCGACCTCGATCAGCGGATAGTCGGCATGCGGCCAGACCTTGGTCAGGTCGAAGGGGTTGTAGGTCGTCTTCCCGGCATCCTCTCAGTCATGATCTGCACGTAGAAGCGCCACTTGGGCTAGTCGCCCTCTCGAGGACTCCCGGCACAGCGGCGAGGTGAGAGAGGTCATTAGTGACCGTGACGAGGTCACATCGCGCTAGGAGTACGATGACGATGTGAGCGAGAAGTCCATGTCTCTGTATCAGATCCGAATGGAAGGGTGGAAAGCTCTGACTGAGCGCCTCGGACCTGCTGGAGCGATGCGCTTCATGATGCAGTACGACCCGGGGCCACGGCGACTACACGAGAGAACGCCAGGAGATCTTCGCTGAGCTGACGATCGATACGCTTCTTGACGCCATCGACGATCGAGATCGCCCCGAAGACCACCACCGCTGATCCGAAGTGAGGTCACGCGCGACCGTGACTGGTTCGGCGCTCACGCCGAGGACCCGATTCTGGCTCTGCGTTATGATCGCGCCAGTCCATCATTCGAATCGTTCCCCGACGACTCGAGGTAGCTGCTGTTCAGCCATATGACCGCAAATCTCGCCGGTCGCCTCTCCGGTGGCGGCCGCTTCGCTATGCCTGCACTCCTGCTGGCGTTGCTGCTGCTCCCGGCAGTGGCGTACTCCGCGCAACCTGCCGGAGGGGATGGGCACCAGCTGTGGGCAACGCAGACCGGCGATGACGCGCGTTGGTCACGGCCTGAATTCGACGACTCGTCCTGGCCGCGAGTCGCCGTGCCGTCGACGTGGCGGGAGCAGGGCCGTCAAGCCTACGACGGGTTGGTCTGGTTCCGGTCGGTGGTGGCACTCGGGGATGAAGCCCGCCTGGCCGGCCGCGGAAACGATCTCGGCCTGCTTCTCGGTCCGCCTGCCTACGGCGGCTATGAGGTATACGCGGGCGGCCGTTGGATCGGGCGCTCGCGCGGCTGGTCCTCGGCACTCGCCTTCGGGTTCCCCGAGGTCTTTCGCGTGCCCCGCGAAGCAATCGGCAAGGATGGGACGGTGAGCCTGGCCTTGCGGGTGCGCAGGATCGGCTGGGCATCGGATCTGGATACGGAAGGCGCTCCGGTGGGCACCGTCCTCACCCTGGGCGCGTACCCGGCCCTGGCGGACCGGTTGCGCGTTTCCTGGACCGAGCGCTTATTGAAGGAGGTCCCCCAGCTCATCCTGGCGGCGCTCTTTGCACTGGCCTTCCTGCATCACCTCCTGCTCTTCAGCCGCCGCCGCCAGCAGATCGAGTACCTCTGGTTCGGGCTTCTTGCTCTCGTCTTCGCGATCAACACGTTTGCCAGCACATATTGGATCTATGAGGTCACCGCCAGCCGCGGGATCGCGGAGCGAATGACGGACATGACCGGCCATCTGGCCGCGGCGTTGGCGATTCAGTTCCTATGGGCCTTCTTCTCGCGGCCGATCTCGTGGCCGTTGCGCGCGTACCAGCTCTCCCACGTCGTATTGGCCGGCTTCGTCGGCCTTTGGCCCGATCTCCGCCCAGTCATTGTCAGCGGCACCGCGCGCTGGTTGTGGCTCCTGCCACTGTTGGTGCTGGCCGCCGTGCTCGTCGTGCGGGAGGCCTGGCGCGGCGACGCGGAAGCGCGTGTCATCGCGGTGGGCGGCGCGATCATGATCCTCGTCGAGGCAGGCGAGCTGACTCGTAACGTCCTTCACCTGAAATGGCTGTCTGACTATTCGGTGGCCCCTTTCGGCTTCGGTGCCGTGATCGCGTCGATGAGCCTGGCTCTCGCGCTTCGCTTCCGACGCGTCCACGAAGAGCTTGACCGCCTGCGATTCCGCCTGGAGGACGAGGTGCTGGAGCGTACCCGGGAGCTGGCGGAAGCCCGGGATGAAGCGCTGGCAGCCGGCCGCGCCAAGAGCGAGTTCCTCGCAAACATCAGCCATGAGATCCGGACGCCGATGAACGGCGTGATCGGCATGGCCGACGTGCTGGCGCGCACCTCGCTCACGCCGGAGCAGCGGACTCACCTCAAGACAATCCAGGCCAGCGGACGCTCTTTGCTGACGCTGCTCAACGATTTCCTCGACTTCTCACGCCTGGAGTCGAAAGACCTGACCGTGGAACATCGTCCGTTCGCGGTCAGAAGTGTGGTCGAGGAATGTGTGGAAATCATGGCTCCGCTGGCCCGCGGCAAGGGGCTTACGCTCAGTTCTTCAGTCGTGGAAGGCACCGCGCAGGCGTTGATGGGGGATCAGCACCGCACGCGGCAGGTGCTCCTCAACCTTCTGAGCAATGCCATCAAGTTCACGCGCCGGGGAGGAGTGGAAGTGGCAGTGAGCTCCCGGCCTTTGAGAGACGGACGCATCGAGGTCCGGTTCTCCGTCACCGACACGGGTCAAGGCATCGCCAGCGACGATCTCAGCCGGCTCTTTGTTGCCTTCCAGCAACTCGACGGCTCGTCGAGCCGTCAGCACGGCGGCACAGGTCTCGGACTTGCGATCAGCAAATGGCTGACGGAGCTCATGGGCGGTACGATCACGGTGGAAAGCGCATCAGGCCAGGGGTCGACCTTTCATTTCACAATCGTCGGCGAGTCCGCTGTGCTTCCAAGGCCGCAACCGTCCGAGCCGTCCGGACAACTCATTCCGTTCGGCGACAGATCCCTGCGCATCCTCTTCGCCGAGGACGAGGCGATCAATCGGATTGTCGTTCTCGACATGTTGGAGCAACTTGGTTGTCAAGCCGACTGCGTAAGCAACGGGATGGAGGCGCTCGAGGCGTTGGATCGGGAAGCCTACGACGTCGTCCTGATGGACGTCCAGATGCCCGGTCTGGATGGCCTCGAAGTCACGCGGCGCATCCGCGGCGGCAAAGGGAATCAGCCTCACATCATCGCGCTGACGGCTCATGCCCTGTCCGGTGACCGCGAACGCTGTCTCGCCTCGGGGATGAACGACTATCTGAGTAAACCGGTGCGCATGACCGACCTTCAGGGCGCGCTCGCGAACGTTGCGCGGAGCAGAGAGGGACAGTGACCCTCGTTGAAGCACCGAGTTCGATCGATGCGAGCGACGACGCCGGAAGTGGTTCGAGCGGGCTACTCACCGCCCTTACGGCGCCGTCACGATCCATTGGATTCATCAGGTCTTCCCCTGAAAACCGTGGCGAATCACGGTGTTTGTTGCACCACCCAGATGTCGAGCACGTTCATACCGTCGTCTACAGCGGCAAATACGAAGCCGTTGCTCGTCGGCCGCAGCGCTAATCCGAAGGCTGAACCTGGCGCCGAGTCGATTGAGAACTCCGCTACGAAGGTACCGGCCGCGGAGTATTCGACGATCTCACTTGGATGATTCGGATCCGGATTCACCGCGTCGCCTTGAGAGGTGATCAAGTCGCCATTGCCGGAACGAGCCAGACCCAACGGGCCGTGCATGTGAGCCGGATCGCTCACTACGAGCGCGCCTTTGCCGTGATCGCCAGTCGAGATGTTCGCATTCGGTACGGCGTAGATCGCGTTGTCTCCTGTCGAGGCAACGTAGAGCAGGCCGGACGGATCGAGCGCCAAACCGGTCGGGCCGACCACGAGAGCTGCCGGATCGCAGCGGCGCGTATAACCCGAGGCGATCCGCGTCATGGCGGCAACGGCAACGCCCGAGCTCGGATCGACATTGAGATCGAGACGCGTCACCGCGCCATTCAAAACGTCTGAAACAAAGACTGCCGCGGTCGAAGTCTGGTCGCTGACCGTCAGATCCCACGGGCCGTTGAGAAAATGCTTACTGCGAATCGTGCCGACATGGTGTCCGAACCGGTCGATGACGAGGAGCGAGCCCTTACCGACACCAGTTTCCTCGCCGGGTGTCGTTTCCGTGCACATGCCGCTCGGCGTATTCGTCGGAAGATTGCCGACGATGATGAATCCGCCGCGCAGGACTCCGAGCGCGGTGGTGAGGCCGAGTCCGTTCTTTCCTTGAAAGAACAGCGACTGATGCCCGCTCGAGTCGATCTTCACGATCGTGGTGCCGGTCCCCTGCACATTGCTGCTCGCGTTGAAGTTCGATACGAGAATGTCGCCGGGGCTGAGCAGACCGTCGGTCGGAAACCCTTGAGGGACGAAGGCAACGCCGTAAGGGTTGAGATCGCCATTGGACGGAACCGTCGAGACGGAAAAGGTCGGCGTCGGCGAGAGGTTCGGAAGGATCGCTCCTTGTGCAAATAACGACGTTCCCGTTGCGATCGACAGGACCGCCACAACAGCGCTGAGAGTGGGATGAATGCGTTTGATAATGATGTGTTTCATGATGTCCTCCGGCCACGAACCGAGTGCAAACCGAATGCTGGTCGGGTGAGTCGACCGTGAGCTGCGTCACAGTTTTCCAAGAATTATTTGCAGATGAGCTGCATGCGTGCGGACTGCTCTTTATCCCCAACATCTGTGAGCCAGCGCACGGCAGGCCAAACGTCCCGCCGCTACGTTTGATGGCGTGAGCTTCGATCGAATGAAGCCGGACCCATCAACTTACTGTTCCGATCAGCGTGAGCGCTCCGTTAGGCCGCGCTTTACGCCGAGATCCTGTTGACAGGCCATTCAACTCGACCGCGGAAAAGGGGAAGATATGCATCTGGAGACGAATCGCGCGACTTGGAACCGGTGGCATGTGGCACCGCTCGCTGTGTTTGTCATGTGGCTGGCCGCTCCTGGCGGCTTGTTTGCGCAGCCCACCATCACCAAGTCATTCAACCCGCCAAGCGTTCAGATCGGGGAACGATCGACGCTGACCTTCATGATCAGTAATCCGGCGGGAAGCGCGATCTCGGCGGTGGCCTTCACGGACAACTTCCCCGCGAACCTGTTCGTGGCCAACCCGAACAACCTGACCGGTTCCTGCGGGAGCGGGACGATCACTGCCACGGCCGGCACCGGTTCGGTGAGTCTGTCGGCCGGGACGATTGCCGCCGGCGGATCGTGTACGTTTTCGGTCGACGTGATCGTTCTTCACCAGAGCTCGTTCACCACGATCAACTATGTCAACACCACCGGCAACGTAACAGCGAGCAGCGGAACCGGGAACAGCGCGAGCGCGACCCTGGCTGCCACCGGCGGGACCTTCGCGGTCTCCAAGGGCTTTTCTCCGAATTCGGTCAGCACGGGTGGTGTCTCCACACTGATCTTCACCATCACCAGCTCGCAGCCGAATGCGACCGTGCCCTTCATTGACCAGGTGGCCGACCTGGTCTTTCAGGACGTTTTGCCGCCCGACCTCGTCGTGGCCACGCCGAACGGCCTGAACTTCGGCACGTGTGCGGCGGCCACG
>DATLWH010000702.1:0-5760 GCA_035576505.1 Thermoanaerobaculia bacterium
GTCGCTGCTGACCGGCGCGCCGGCCACGCTCAAATCGCTCAAGCCGATGCACAAGGATTGGGCCGGATTGGCCTACACGATCCAGGTCGCCCCCGAGGACTGCACGGGATGCACGATCTGCGTCGACGTCTGTCCGGCCAAGAGCAAGAGCATTCCCGATCAAAAGTCGCTGCACATGCAGCCGCAGCCGGCTCTCCTCGACGCGGAACGCGAGAATTGGGATTGGTTTCTGGAGCTGCCGGAGCTCGACCGCTCGAAGCTCAACCCGACCCTGATCCGGCATCAGCAGCTCCAGCAACCGCTCTTCGAATTCTCAGGCGCCTGCGCCGGCTGCGGCGAAACGCCCTATGTGAAGCTGCTCACGCAGCTCTTCGGGGATCGCCTCGTCGTGGCCAACGCCACCGGCTGTTCGTCGATTTACGGCGGCAATCTCCCGACGACTCCATGGTCGACGAATCGCGACGGCCGCGGGCCGGCCTGGGCAAACTCGCTCTTCGAAGACAACGCTGAGTTCGGCCTCGGCTTCCGCGTCTCCATCGACAAGCAGCGCGATTTCGCCATCGAGCTGCTCAAGTCGGTCGCGCCGGCCATCGGCGGGAACCTGGCCACGTCGATCATCGAGTCGACCCAGCGCGATGATGCCGAGATCTTCGAGCAGCGAAAGCGGGTCGAGCTTCTCAAGGTCCAGCTCCGCCGCCTCGAGCTGAAGACGCGCATGCACAAGCTCGACGCCACCGACGAGCAGCAGCTTCTTGCGCTGGCTGACCTTCTGGTGAAGAAATCCGTGTGGGTGGTCGGCGGCGACGGCTGGGCCTACGACATCGGCTTCGGCGGGCTCGATCATGTGCTCGCCAGCGGCCGGAACGTCAAGGTCCTCGTGCTCGACACCGAGGTCTATTCGAATACCGGCGGCCAGATGTCGAAGTCGACGCCGCGCGCGGCCGTTGCGAAGTTCGCCGCCGGCGGAAAAGCAGCGAAGAAGAAGGACCTCGGCCTGATCGCGATGACGTACGGGCACGTCTACGTGGCCAGCGTGGCCATGGGCGCCCGCGACGAGCACACGCTGAAGTCGTTCATCGAGGCGGAGGCCTACGATGGTCCGTCGCTGATCATCGCCTACAGTTCCTGCGTCGCACACGGGTACGACCTGGGCACCTCGCTGCAGCATCAGAAGGCGCTGGTCGAATCCGGCCAGTGGCTCCTCTATCGCTACAACCCCGACCGCGTCGCCAAAGGGGAGAACCCGCTCTCGCTCGACTCGCGCGCCCTCAAGCTCCCGGTCGAGAAGTTCCTGCGGATGGAGAACCGCTTCAATCAACTGCTGAAGGACGACACCGAGCAATCGCGCCACGTGATCGCCGCGGCACAGCACGACGTCGACGCACGGTGGAAGATGTACAGCTACCTGGCGGCGGAGAAGTAGGGGGGTGGTAGTTTCGGTGGATTGTTGGTTTTTCTTGAGAGTGGATTAGTAGATTAGTGGATTAGAGCCAAGACGTATCTGGGACGTACTCGTCCCGATCCGAGGTCTAATCCACTAATCCACTAATCCACTAACGAACCACCTCGCAACACGCCTCGGTGGCGATCGGATCTTCTCCCGCCTCGGTGAGAATGATCTCGTACAGCGCGAGGGTGTCTGCGATCATCGCGTCGTCGATACGCCTCACGGCGTGACCTTCGTGATCGAGGATGTAGTCGCCGACGGCGAGCTCGCCGTCCAGCTTATCGAGCTGCACCTGACGGGTCATGCCCCAGAAATCACACTCAGCAACGCTGGCACTGATGAACCGCACGATCTGACCTGGAGCTCCGAGACACATTGGCGCACCTCCGAGCCATGACGATCGCACGCGGCTCCCTCGTTCGTCGACGGCCGACGGCACAGGTGGGTGTGATTCGCGTCACCCGTTGGATCTATCTGGCCAGATCCTTCACCAGCTGCGGCTTCCAGACCAAGGTCATCAGAATCTGTGTGAACTGGTTGTAGTACTCGATCGTGTGCTGGTTGTTGCTGGCGATGTAGCGCCGGCGTACTTTGCGGATGATTTCCAGATCGGCGGGAGTGCTCACGGCAACGAGGTCCCGCTCGCCGTCGGGGACTGCTTCGACGAGCTTGTCGAATGGCTTCGCGTCGCCGGCGAGAAAGGCGGCGAACGCGGCGAGGAACTCGGCGCGCGTCGTACGAGGGGGATTCCGAGGGGAAATCAGTTCGGGAGCTTCGAGAAGTGCCTTTCGGCTGGCGATTACGCGAGGCGAGAGTCCACTCGTATCGAGTTGCGCTACGGCGCGCAAGGCCTCCGGCGTCGCCTGGCTCATCAGGAGCGAGACAGCGATCTCCTTCGCAGCGCCGGTGGACGTCCTGCTGAGCGCGATCAGTGCCGGTGTCGCAAACCGTTCATCCAATGTGCCGAAGATGAACAGCGCGCCGTTTCCGCGATCGACGTGATAGGCATGCTCGGGGAGGTAATAGCTGGCCTCCGGATACGAAAGCCACCGACGCCCCAGCTCGGAAGTATCAAGACCCTCCAGCCCTGCTGCGGACGCTTCAGCAACCCAGGAGCGAAGATCGACATCGTCAAGAGAGACACGCCCAATCGCATCCAGAAGCCGCAGCTTGGCTTCGCTCGAGTGATCCACCTTCACAAGGAGCTGGCTGCCGTCGTACAGAAACCACGTGTCCTCCGTCGGCTGCGCGAGCGCTTCTTTGAGACAGGGAGCAAGAGTGGCGGGATTCCCTTCGACCGCCTTCCAGATCCCGTCCATCGCTTCGGACTTTGCAGACGATTCCGCCTTGCTGAGTTTCGACGGATGAAATCCGTACGTGCTGTGCAATCTGGCGTTGAATGCGGCACACGACGCGGAGGTCGCTGGCGCCGCCTCGGCAACGAGCGGCATCAGCGCGAAAAACAGAACATGAATTGCCAAGATTGACCTCCTGAGCGACCAACGCGATTCAATCGCGCTACCCGGACTCCGGAAGGCTACTCCTTCCCCATCACCCGCTCCAGCTCCTCCCGCCGCGTGCGGCTCAGCGGAAGCTCTGTCCCATCCTTGAGGCGTACGGCATAGTCGCCGCCGGAGGCGCGTAGGAGGGCGTCGATGCGGTCGAGGCGGGCGATCGCGGAGCGGTGGAGGCGGAAGAAGATGGCGGGGTCGAGCTTCTCCTCGAGCGTCTGCATCCGTTCGCGTACGGCGAAGGTCTTGTCGCCCACGTGCAGCCCCGCGTACGAGCCGCTGGCGGTGATGTAGTCGATCTTCGACACCGGCACGACGCGCATCTGACCGCGCTGCTCGACCGGAATACGATCGAGGTACTGCCTCTTCGGCGGCGCCGCGCTGCTCTCGTGCAGCAGCGTCACGAGTTGCTTCGTGAGGCGCTCCACCTCGCGCAGCTCGATCGTCTTGCGTGCCCGGCCGAGCGCTTGCGCGAAGCGCTCATCGTCGAACGGTTTGACCAGATAGTCGATCGCCGCGACCTCGAACGCCTTCAACGCGAACTGATCGAACGCCGTGACGAAGATCGTCACCGGCATCTGCTCCGCGCCGACCGCGGCCACGACCTCGAAGCCGGTCATGCCGGGCATCTGCACATCGAGGAAGACCAGGTCGGGCGCGAACTTGCGGATGGCCTCGACCGCTGCCGGTCCGCTTGGTGCCGAGGCCACCACGGTGATCGATGGATCCCTGGCCAGCAGATCCTCGATCCGCTGGCGCGCCAGAAGCTCGTCGTCGGCGATGACGACGCGCAGCATCTTTGTCTGATCAGGCATAGCTGGCCGTCCGGAACGGAATGATCATCTCCGCCAACGCCCCTCCTTCGTTGCGCGATGTAAGAGTGAACGATGCCTCCTCGCCATACAACTCGGCAAGCCGCGCCCGGGTGTTGCCGAGGCCGACGCCGGAGGAGGCGTTGGCCTCGACCCCGGGGCCATTGTCCGCCACCGTGACGACGAGTTGTTCCGCGCGCCGATATGCGGCAATCTCCACGAAGCCTTCGCCGGCCGCTCGTGCCGCGCCGTGCTCGAGCGCGTTTTCCACGATCGGCTGGAGGATCAGGCGAGGGATGAACGCCGGCAGTGTTTCCTCGGCGGCGTTGATGCTGATCCGCAATCGACCCTGAAAGCGCACTTCCATGATGTCGATATAGCGGCGGAGGAACGCCAGCTCCTCGCCGAGCGTCACCTCGTGCTCGGCCTCGTTGTCCATCGTCAGGCGCAGCAGCTCACTGAGCCGGGCGATCATCCGCCGTACGCCGGCGGGATCGCGCTCGACCAGCGCGGCGATGGCGTGCAGCGTGTTGAAGAGAAAATGAGGGTTGAGCTGCATGCGCAGCGCGTCCAGCCGCGCGTCGGCAAGCTGAACCTGCAGAAGCGCCGCCCGCGCCCCCAGCGCGCTCGCTTCCTGAACGCGCATCTGGTCGCGGATGAAGTACTTGCGCGCGTATCCGGCGATGAGCACGGCCACGAAGACGAGCAGATGGTTCACGAAGCCAAAACGCCCGATCTCGCGCAGCGGGGAGAAGATCGTCGGCGGCGGACGGTGCGTGACGATCGGCTCGAGGAACTCTTCACGCGCTTCGGCCAGAACGGAGTAGAGGGCCACGGAGATGGTCACGCCGATCGCCAGCAGAGCCGGGACGTGAACCATCCATCGCGACCGCTCCATGCTGAAGCGGTTGCTCAGCCAGAAAACGAACGGTGTGAGCGCCGCCCACGCCCACGACTCGATGAACGCCAGCGTGATCGGGCCGACCGGAGAGATGCCCCGGAAGCCGAAGCCTCGCGGGTCGAGAAGACGATTGACGGACGCCAGCGTGGCCAGCGACGTCCAGAAGACGAAGATGAGAAACAGCTCTCGTCGCGACAATCGTCTCGAGGTCGTCGTCATGGTCGAACGTAGGCCGGCACGGCCGGCAGCGTTGGTTGCCCAAGGCTCGGCCACCATCTTCGCACGATCATTAGTTCGTCTTGCAGCGCTCTCTCCCAAGCGTCTGCGCGGCAGAACGTTGTTGCGCTCCTGTTGGCGGGGCCTTGGGCAACCAACGCTGCCGGCCGTGCCGGCCCGTTCATTTCACCCGGGTGCAGTTCGTGGCCTGCCGGTGCAATTCGCGAAAATGGGGAAAGGAAGGCCTCAGGTGGTTTGTCGTTCTGCACGACTGGCAACCAGCAGATAGACCGATCGGCAAACCCAAACGCCAGCCAAGGAGAATCAACGTGAAAACCAACAGCAAATGGATTACCGCAGCAGCCGTCCTCGGACTCTCGGCCTCGCTCGCATTCGCCGGCACCACGCTCGGCGAGGGCAACGGCCACGGCTTCGAGGGCAAAGGGCGACATCACTGGGGCAGCAAGCTCGCCAGCAAGCTGAACCTCACCGATGCGCAGAAGGCTCAATGGAAAGCGATCCGCAAGAGCTCGCACGAGCAGAACGCGGCGTTCTTCCAGCAGGCCCATCAGACGATGAAGGATTTCCACGCGGCGAAGAAGGCCGGCGACACGGCCAAGGCTGATGCACTCAAGCCGACCGTCGAGTCGCAGCGCGCGCAGATGAAGCAGATCCGCGCCGCCGAGGAGCAGCAGTTCGTGAAGATCCTCACCCCTGAGCAGAGCACGCAGTTTCAGGCCCTCAAGGCCGAGCGTGCGGCGCGTCACGCGGCCCGTGAGTCGCAGAAGCAGTAAGCGTCACAGCATCGCAGTAGAAAACGAGGAGGCGGCGACGCCTCCTTTTTTGTGACGGGGGTCGGGGGTCGGGAGTCGG
>DATLWH010000703.1:0-2007 GCA_035576505.1 Thermoanaerobaculia bacterium
GACCGTCTCAAATCTGTGTTTATCTGCGTCATCTGCGGATAGGTTCTCCATCCACCTTCCCCAGCGCCCGCAGCACCTCCGCCACGCTCCAGGCCTGGGCAACGCAGCCCCGTGGCGTGAATGGCTCTTCGGCGTCGAAGACTTCGCTGATGGTGCCGATGCAGGCGTCGCCTAGCTCGGAGCGGAAGCCGTCGAGGAACGTTTGGGCGGTTTTGGTGTCTTTGGGGTGGACGCGCATCCAGGCGTCGATGAATGGGCCGATCAGCCACGCCCACACGGTGCCCTGGTGATAGGCGGCGTCGCGGGAGCGGAGATCGCCGTCGTAGGCCGGTTTGTAATCGGGGCTGGAGCGTGCCAGGGAGCGAAGGCCGACGGGCGTGAGCAGTTCCTTCCGCACGACGTCGACGACGCGCTGCCAGCGGCTTTCATCGAGCACCGGGAAATCGAGGGAGACGGAGAAGATCTGGTTCGGGCGGAGCGAGGCGTCGTTGGCGTCGACGACATCGTAAAGATATTGACCTTCTTCGTACCAGAAGCGCGTGTTGAACGATTTGCGGGCGCGCTTCGCATACTCGTCCATTTTGCGCGCGTTGGCATCGTCGCCTCCCTGAATCAGGATCTGCTCGAGAATGCGCAGGGCGTTGTACCAGAGCGCGTTGATTTCCACCGCTTTCCCGCGCCGTGGTGTGACCACCCACCCATCCACTTTCGCGTCCATCCAGGTGAGCTGATATCCCTCGGCGCCTTGTGCAAGGAGTCCGTCGGCGGGATCGACGTGGATGTTGAACAGCGTGCCACGGATGTGGTGGTCGATGATGTCGAGCAGCTTCGGGATCAGGGCGCGGACCGTCTCCCGGTCGTTGGTGGCCTGGAGGTAGCGCCAGATGGCGTGGAAGAACCACATCGTGGCATCAGCGGTGTGATACAGACCGGCGTGTTTCCCCTCGGGGAAGAGATTCGGAATCAGTCCATCGCGGATGTAGGCCGCGAAGGTGCGCAGGATGTCGCCGGCCTCGCGATAGCGTCCCGTGGCCAGCGTCAACCCTTCCAGGCTGATCATCGTGTCGCGTCCCCAATCGGTGAACCAGTGGTAGCCGGCGATGATGGTGCGCGGCTCGTCGCCCGAGGCGCGGATGCGGGCCTCATCCGCGACGCGGGTGTGCGGATGGATCAGGAACTGGTCGGCGGCAAAAACGAGCGAGCCGGCGAAGGGGTCGGTCTGATGCGAGATGGTCAGCAGGCGGGTCATGCGGTCGCTCTCCGCCCTGGCTGCATCGGCGCAGGGGAGCGCCTTGATGACCTCCCAGCGCTCGACCGAGGCGACGATGCCGCACTCTTGGCCGGGATTGAGGGCGATGTGAATGAGTCCGGGACTCCAGAGTGCCCCCTCGTACTCGTAGCCGCGGCTTTTCTCGATGCGGTAGAGAACGTGCTCGAAGGCGCGCGGATCCTGCTGGACCTTTCCATCGCCTCCGAAAGCGAGAAGGCGCAGCGCGGGATAGTCCTTGCCATCCGTCACTTCGATACCGCGCCCCTCTTCCTCGATCGAGGCGCGCCAGCTGTCGCCGAGCGGTCCTGTGAGCAAGCCCTCATGCGGACGGAAGTGGAGCGACGGCCGGAGGCGGAGGTGCAGTCCGGCCGGGCCTTCGAGCAGGCGATAGGTGATGAACGCGGTGTTCTGCAGGTGCGGCATCAAAACGCGCTTCTCGATCCGGATGCGATTCATGGCGAAGCGCCAGACGGGCTTGCCGTTCTCGACGGCGAACTCTTCGAGGATGCCATCCTCGGGGAACACCACATCGCGTCCGCCGTGCTCGTCGCCGCTGAGACGCCAGCAGAGCCCATCCGGTCCCTCGAGGATTTCCTCGAGGTGGTTGAACATCATCGTCCGTCCGAGCGGGGCGGGGAGAGCGGCGATGAGGAAGCCGTGAAAGCGCCTCGTGTTCGCGCCGCCGAGGGAACCGGAGGCGTAGCCGCCGAGGGCGTTGGTCACCAGCCACTCGCGTG
>DATLWH010000704.1:0-2710 GCA_035576505.1 Thermoanaerobaculia bacterium
CGCCGCGGTCTGCCGCCATCTGCCGCATCAGCGGAATCTCATGCTTATTGATCGAGAGGGCCACCGTCTTCAGTTTCAGCGGCAGCTTCCGCTCCAGCAACAGATCGATGCCGCGCAAGCAGCGATCGTACGATCCAGGGATCCTGGTCAGCGTTTCGTAGGTTTCTCTCGTGCCGCCGTAGAGCGTGATCTCGATCGTGAACGGCCGCATGTCGGCCAGAAAGTCGGCGATCTTCTCCGTGATCAGCGTCCCGTTCGTGAAGAGCGTGATCAGGAAGCCTTTTCGCTTGGCGTAGGCGTAGATGTCGAGGAAGTCGCGCCGCGCGAAAATCTCGCCGCCGGAGAAGAGCAGCCACAGGCACCCGAGATCGGCCAGCTCATCGAGCAGCCTCTTGTGCTCGTCGAGCGTCAGCTCGCGGGCGCGAGCGACAAAATCGCTCATGGGGAGATTGTTGTAGCAGTGCTTGCACTCCAGCGGACAGCGGTTCGTGACCTCGATCGTGCCATTGACCGGCACGCGCGTCGGCTCGGCTCTCCCGTGGACGATGAGGCTGAAGTCCGTATACGTGCCGGTCTCGAGTGCGCTCATGGTCTGGCCTCGATCGCCGCGCCGATCAGCTCCGCCGCTTCCAGCGAGCCGAGAAGCTCGCAGAGGTCGGCACGAACAGCGGCGGAATCGGCATCGTACTCGCCGCAGATCACCTCGACGATGGAATCGACGTCGCGGCCGCCGTCGAGAAGCGTCCAGATCCGCGCCGCCACCTCCGTGAAAACGTAGACCGAGTCGAGGTCGCCCACGTGATTGCGGATGGGCACGAGGATGCTCTCGCCGCCTACTTGCCGCAGAGCAAACTCACCGCGGTGTGCAAACACTCGCCTATCCATAATCATCTCTCTCGTGTCAGACCCGCCGGCCATTGTCACACGCGTTTGTGCGCCGGGCAACTCCAGAGCGATGCCGCAAGCTCGCTTCGCACCGAGCTCGAGGGCAGTCCGATCTCTCATTCCAGGCTGACGAGACCGTTCGCGGCGAGATCGTCCATCAGTGCGGAGACGTCGCCGGCGGCGTCTGTTCGCGGGACATCGAACTCGTCAGTCAACAGGTTGACGATCTCGTGCGCCGTCTTGCCTTCGGCGAGCAGTTCCCACACGCGCGCACCAACCGGATTGAGCCCGTAGTAGACACCGCGCTCGAAGTCGAGAAGAACCATCTCCTCGCCGACTTTCTTGTAGACGACCCGCTCCGGAATGGTCGCTCGCATGCACTCATTCTGCCATGCCGAACTTCTGCGCGTAACCAAAGAAGGTCGACTGACGGAAGAGTGGCCGCGGCTCCTCTCCGCCCCGCTTCATCGCCGTGTTCCAGCGCCACAGGTAATCATCGTCGCCGGCGACGAAGCGCGCAGCGAGGTCGACGACGATCGAATCGCCCTGCCGGAGATCGACGGCGGCCTCGAACGGAACGAACGAGCGGCCATAGATCGCCGGCGGTGAACCGGGCCCGTTCGAGAAACCGATGCCGGGAGCGAGCACCGTATCGAACCAGAGAGCGAATCCGTGCGCGATGCCATCGCGTATCGCGCGCAGCTCGATCGTCGCTTCGAAATCCGTTGTGGCGACCGTCTCGTAATCGAGTGCCACGACGATCGAGGACTCTGCGATCAACTCGTTCTGCTCGATCAGTCGCTTCTTCATCCCGTTGATGGTCAGGCGCCGCGCCGGAGTGAGGTCGATCCCTTCCCACCGCGACGCCCACGGCTGATCGTGGACGGCGTACGCGCCGGGCGATTCCACGAGCGCGGCGAGCATGACGTCCTGCCGCGGAATCACCACGCCGTCCTCGGCCAGAAAGCGATTGCGCGCATCGATGAGCGCATCGAGCGAGGTGGTGAAGAAGGGAACCGTGCCACGAAGATCGGCGATGAGTACATCCGCTTTGTCCGCCAGCTCGACCTGGCGCGAGTCGGACTGGATGAACTCGATGCGATCGCGACAGCCGTTCGCGGCCGCGATCTCGCGCGCGACCTCGATGATCCCATCCGCTTCGATTGCATAGACCCGTCGTGCCCCGGCCCGGCAGGCCAGGATAGCGAAGAGGCCGGTGCCCGTGCCGAGGTCGACGACAGTGTCGCCGGGCCGAACGGTGGAGCGAATCGCCCGCGCGTAGGCGTCGCCGCGCACGCGGTCGGCGATCATCCGGCCGTGATCGTAGATGTCGTACATAGCGAGGCGAGGATATCGGGATCACGGTCGCGCGTTGCCCGAATCGAGCGCATCGGGGTCGTCGCGGCGAGATGGCTGAAGACGTCGAACTCGCGGCGGCGCATTTCCGCGTCGAGCATCTCTGTGCGATACGAGTTTGCCACCAGGCGCATCGCCCCTTCCGCGGGCGTGCGCGAGGCATCGCGATCGTCCAGAAAGACGACTGCGGACAACTGGCGCGGAGCGCTGGCGAATTGCGAAGCGTCGACCTCGAGAATGCGTTTGTCCCAGGTGGGACTGATGATCGGCAGCGCGTCGCGCGACTCCATCAGCAACTCGACAGCCTCGGGCCAGAGGCGGATGCCGGCATATGCCGGAATGGCGAATACGCGGCCATCGCGTGTCATGAGCGGCAGCATGTCTTCGGCGATGAGCGTCGCGCCGCGGCGAACGAGCGCCGCGGCAATCGTCGATTTACCCGAGCCCGACGGTCCGGCCAGGGCGATGG
>DATLWH010000705.1:0-2927 GCA_035576505.1 Thermoanaerobaculia bacterium
GCGAGCTGCCATGTGTCATGGAGCATTCGATCGCAGTGTACGTGAGCGAGAGTAGATTCGTAGATCAGTGGATTCGTGGATTAGAGCTCACGAATCGACGAATCTACTGATGGTAGATCGATGGATTCGTCGATTCAGAGCTCGCGAAGCTCACCAACTTCTAATCCACGAATCCACTCATCCACTCACCCCTCCGGTGCATTGGCCACGCGCTTGATGTCGTCGATCCTGGCCTCGGCGTCGGCCTCGCCGATCGTCATGAGGCGCTCGAGGTATTCGGGGACGAACATGAAGAGGCTCATGAAATCGGCGTTCGAGGTCTCCTGCGTTCCGAGGCTACGGGTCAGGAAACGAAACGGGCGCGGGAGCCGCGGCTCGTATTCGGCAGCGAGCTTCCCGATGTCCTCCGAGGGGCGAATGACCGCGAAGTCGACAGGCCGGTAGCCTCCGCGAAGCTCCGGCGAAAGATGGAGCAGAAACTCGTTCGAGCGCTGAAGGCGCACCGTGTCCTCGTCCATGACATCGAGAAAGATGGCATCCATCAGTTGTCCCAGGATCTGGGCCGGCGGCGGGTATCCGGCGGTTTGAGGCTCGTCCGCCTCGTCGACCGATTTCGCGTAGTGCGTGGAGACCGCCAGCATGCGCGTCGCGCCAAGGTGCAGTGCCGGTGAGAGCGGCGCGGACAGCCTGATCCCGCCATCGCCGAACCAATGCTTTCCCAGCCGGACGGCGGGAAAGACGACCGGCAGCGATGCCGAAGCCATGATGTGGTCGACCGTAAGGGCTTCGCGCACGCCCCGCCGCAGCGGCCGGTTCCACGTCTCGATGTCACACCCGTCCGCCCACGTCACCGTCCGGCCGGTGGTGTAGTCGAGCGCCGTCACCGCCACCGCTTTTGGCTTACAGCGGGTGATGTTCTCGGCGATTCCGGCGATCTCTCCCTTCTCGTTCGAAGGAAGGATCCGCTCCAGAACATGGCGAAGGGGCGTTGTATCGACGAGCCCCTGAACGCGCGGTGCCCCCTTCGTTCCGCCGGAAATGAGTTTCGTGCCCCAGCCAAAGACGTTCCGCGCCAGCGATCCGGAGTCGATCCTGATCACGTCTTTCAGCTCGAGCGTGCGCCAGACCTCGGACAGTTCGTCGAGGATCACCGACAGGGCCGAGCTGCGGGAGGCGATGAAGGCCGCGTTGATCGCTCCGGCCGAGACCCCGCTGATGATGTCGAAGCTGTGTTCAGGAAGCCGGCGCGCCAGGCAGCGTAGCACCCCCACCTGATACGCGGCGCGCGCCCCGCCGCCGGTGAGGACGAGAGCGAATGAGTCAGCGATGGCCGCCATGAATCAAGAGAATAACTTGCAAGGGACCAGCCCGCCCGAAAACTACGGCAAGGCGCACGAAGATTCGTGCTGATCAGCCTGCGCGCTCCGAGCTCATCAGACAAAGTCGGCACACCGTTGGCAATTACTTATTTGACTAACTCGTGCCCGAGCGAAGTCAACCAAAAGGAGGCTACAAATGCGCGAGAGAATTCTCACGACGCTGGCGATGGGCTTACTGGTCTGTATGCCTTTGGCAGCGCAGCGGAACAAGAACGCCGGAGGCGCCATGGCGCCGATGGGCGTCCCCCGAGGAATGAGTACGAACTCGATCCAGATGGGGACGGCAGGCACGACGACGAGGACGCACACGGTGACGAACCCGGCCGGTTCCATTACGACCACCAGGATCAAGTCCCCCACCGGAACGACTCGGACGATGGTGAACAGCGAAGGAAACAAAACGCTCACGATGACTCATAGCAAGGTGGCAGGATCGCGCCCCACGGTGTCGCGAACCTTCACCCATGTGAAGAAGACGAGCAAAGTGAAGACCGCTCATCGAAATGCGAAGGCAGCGCGAGCGCGTAAAACGATGAAGATGAGAGGCATGTAGAGGGGTGGCTGAACAGAGGAGCGGCGAGGCCGCTCCTCGTTCGTTTCACTGCATAGTGAGAGGTGCAGACATCTCCGCAGCCAAATTGTCATCCTGAGCCTGCCGGAGCGCTGAGCGAGCATGGCGAGCGAAAAGCGGCGGAGGACGGCGAAGGATCTCCAGATGCGCGGCTTGGGGCAGAAGCAAAGCAGCGGTTTTTTCATTGATCTGTCCAAGTTGGATCATGCTCTTGATCAGCTCGATCTTTCGTTTGGGAGCCCATCCCTTGGCTGTAGACCTTACTCACAGAGAACCACAGTTGCGCTCGTGCCCCAGGCGCTGCCACTGGAGATCCTTCGCCGTCCTCCGCCGCACTTCGCTCGCTGCGCTCGCTCAGCGGTTGCGGCAGGCTCAGGATGACAAATCGGATGACAAATTGCCCCTGTCGGCGCCGTTTCTTTCACAACCTCTGAGGCTGCGTCAGCGCGCGTGCTCACACTCGGGGGACTACCGAGTGTCAATCTCGCAGGCGATCCGGAAGCCGTAATCGGCGTACTGAAACTCGGGCGGAATGCTCGATCGCGCCGCGCAACGGCTGGTCTTGATCTGATGCCGCCAGGAGCCTCCGCGCGATGCCCGGCGTGTGCCTCTCTCCGGACAGCTCGGATTCCACTCCGGCGAAAGGCGATAGAAGCCTGGGTCATACCAGTCGCTGCACCACTCGTGAACGTTCTCGCAGAGGTCGTAGAGACCATAGGCATTCGGTGGCCGCCTGGCGACAGGATCGGGACCATGCGCACAACGGCCCTCGTCAAGCGGCGGCAACTCGTTTCCCCACGGATAGTGCATCCCTTCCGCACCACCCCTGGCCGCGCACTCCCACTCCGCCTCGGTCGGCAGACGAACGCGACGGCCCCACGTTCCGCCCAGCCACTGGCAGAACGCGATTGCGTCGAACCACGACACGGCCACGACCGGCTGCTCCTGGTCGACGAACGGCGTCCGAGGAAACGGAT
>DATLWH010000706.1:0-8405 GCA_035576505.1 Thermoanaerobaculia bacterium
TGTGCAGCTCCTCATCAAAGCATCGTGCGTGCGCTGAGCAATGGGGCGGCTCGATGATGAACGCAGCCTATCCGATCGGCTTCATCGGCCTTGGTACGATGGGAGAGGCCATGGCGCTGACACTCGTCAAGGCCGGTGCGCGGCTCCTGGTGTGGAATCGCACACATGCCAAAGCTGAAATTCTTGCAGCGGCCGGTGCGGACGTCGCTCGAGAGGCGGCTGACGTGTTCGCGCACTCCACAACAGTCTTCCTGATGCTCGCCGACGGCGCAGCGATCGACACAGTCCTCGACCGCGGTGGCGCTGCCTTCGCGGCGCGGGTGACGGAACACACGATCGTCCACATGGGGACGACCTCGCCGGCCTATTCGCGTGAGCTCGAGGCAGACATTCGCTCTGTCGGGGGATACTACGTCGAAGCGCCGGTCTCCGGGTCACGCAAGCCCGCTGAGGCAGGCCAACTCGTCGCCATGCTCGCCGGCGGCGCAGACGCCATCGCCAACATTCGCCCGCTGCTAACTCCAATGTGCCGGGAGACGATGATCTGCGGGCCGGTACCGAATGCTCTTCTGATGAAGCTCTCGGTCAATCTGTTCCTGATTTCACTCGTCACGGGCCTCGCCGAAGCCGTGCATTTTGCCGACCGCCACGGCCTCAACCTTAATCAGTTCGTGGCAGTTCTAAACGCCGGACCGATGGCAAGCGACGTCTCGCGCGTGAAGGCACCGAAGCTCGTCGGCCGCGATTTCGCGGTCCAGGCAACGATCTCGAACGTTCTGGAGAACAATCGCCTAATCGCCGAAGCGGCTCGCGAGGCGGGCGTCGCCTCGCCGCTGCTCGATGTTTGCCACGCGCTCTACGGCGAGACGCGCGCGCTCGGTTTCGGTGACGCTGACATGGCTGCCGTTCTCAAGGCCATCGAGGCACGCAGCGACCCTAAATAGATGATTAGTTTCGAAGACCCCCATCTACTCCACGAAGTCGACATCCAGCGGCTATACCTGGATTCCCTCCAGAATCGGGCAAGAACCTGGGCAATTCAGGCAAGGATCTGGCCCTTCCGGGCCGTACATTAACGTTCGCGAAAGAAACGTATGACACTCACCCGTGAAGACTTCCGAAGAACGAAGAGCCGACATCTCGATACTGAGGAAGTTGATCGCCGTCCACGCCCCTACCACGGCTCGTTTGAGCTCCGCACGCCAGGCCTCTACGCGATCCGGCTTTCACCCTCGAATACCGAGCTGGCGCACGCCGTGAAATGAGATATGACATGAACGACAAGAAGGTCTGGCTCATCACTGGGGCCGGTCGCGGAATGGGCGCCGATATCGCTCGGGCGGCACTTGCGGCCGGCACGGCCGTTGTGGCAACAGGCCGGGACACTGATCGCATCGCCGCGGCGCTGGGCCAGTCGGACAACCTGCTAGCCGTCGAGCTGGATGTCACGAGCCGCGCCGATGCCGAAGCGGCGGTGCGTGCTGCAGTGGACCGGTTCGGCCGCATCGACGTGCTGGTCAACAATGCCGCGAGCTTCTACGCCGGCTACTTCGAGGAGCTGAGGCCGGAGCAGGTAGAGCGGCAGTTGGCGGTGAGCCTCATCGGCCCGATGAACGTCACCCGCGCGGTGCTGCCGGTCATGCGCCAGCAGCGCTCGGGGCACATCATCTCGATTTCGTCGTCGGCAGGCCTTGCCGCCGGCTTCGATTTCGTTTCCGCCTACGCCGCGTCGAAGTTCGGCCTCGAAGGCTGGATGGAGTCGCTGCACGCGGAGATCGCGCCGTTCGGCATCACCACGACGGTCGTCAATCCGGGATTCTTCCGCACGGAGTTGCTCACGGAGCAATCGACGAACTACGCCGAGCCATCCATTGCGGACTACGACGAACGCAGAGCGCCGCTGCTCGAGTACTGGAAGAGCCAGAACGGCAGGCAATCGGGCGACCCGGCGAAGCTCGCGCGGGCGATCGTCACGATCGCGAGTCATGAGCCGCCGCCGCGCCGCTTCGTCGCCGGCGCCGACGCGATCGCCACCACGGAACAGAAGATCGCGGAACTGAAGGGGCAGATCGACGCATACCGCGATCTGTCGGCATCTCTCGATTTCGATGCGCAGTGAATCAGGTCGATGATGCAGGAGCCCACGATGTCAGTCATCCCAACGGTCACCCTGAACAACGGCGTCCAGATGCCGCTCCTCGGGTTCGGCGTCTTTCAGATCGCGGACGCCGAGGAGTGTGAGCGCAGCGTGTCTGAGGCGCTGGGCGTCGGATACCGGCTGCTCGACACGGCCGCCTCGTACGGCAACGAAGAGGCGGTCGGCAATGACATCCGGCGAAGCGGCGTGCCGCGGGGAGAGCTCTTCGTCACGACGAAGCTCTGGATCCAGGACGCCGGCTACGACCGCGCGCGTCGCGCGTTCGACCGATCGATGCAGCGCCTGCAGCTCGAGACGCTCGATCTCTACCTGATCCACCAACCGTACGGCGACGTCTACGGATCGTGGCGGGCGATGCAAGAGCTCTATCGAGAGGGCCGCGTTCGCGCGATCGGCGTGAGCAACTTTCATCCGGATCGCGTGATGGATTTGATGATGCACCACGAGGTGGTTCCCGCCGTGGATCAGATCGAGACGCATCCGTTCCATCAGCAGGTCGAGACGCAGAAGTTCCTGCAGGAGAACGGCATTCAGATCGAGTCGTGGGGACCGTTCGCCGAGGGGCGAAACGACATCTTCCACAACGCCTTGCTCCGTTCGATCGCAGAGAACCATCGCAAGAGCGTGGCGCAGGTGATCGTGCGCTGGCTGACGCAACGCGGCGTCGTAGCGATTCCGAAATCCGTTCGCAGAGAGCGCATGGCCGAGAACCTCAACGTCTTCGACTTCGAGCTCACACCTGACGAGATGAGCGGCATCGCAACGCTCGAGACCGGAACGAGCAGCTTCTTCGATCACCGCGATCCGGCCATCGTGAAGATGCTGAGCGAAGCAAAGCGGCCGACGTAGCTCCTTCCAGGAGTTGCGAGAGGCTATCGTTGGTTCGATGATCGTCCTCCCCATCAGAGCCGGTTACCTATTCAGAAACGCAGGTGCGTCCAGCTGTCCGGTGCCCGTGGAGTTACACTGGATCCATGGAGCTGACGCGCACCGAAGTTGACAGGATGCTCCGTCACGCCGACGAAGTCCGAACGAAGTTGCGTCGTGCGACGCGTGAACTGAAACAGTTCGGTGAGGAAGCCATGGCCGCGCGCGAAGCGGGCCGAACGGCGAGTTCAAGCAGCGCGTTGGCCCTCGCGGAGTTTCCATCGGATGTCGATCTATCTCGATGATCCGATCGCGCTGATGATCGTTGCCGCCGCCGCACTGGAGCGATCTGGCGCAGAGTGTGCGGCGTACGGAGGTCTCGCTCTCGGAATGTATGGTGAGCCCCGCGAAACACGCGACGCCGATTTCGCCGTCGCGAGCGTCAATATCGAACGAGCACGTCGCGCGCTTGCCGACCTTGGAGTCGATGTCGTCATCGCATTCTCGAGCGTCCGATTCGGCGGATGTGATGTGTCTCGGCTATCGCTCGTCGGCGGCAGTCAGGTCAACACTGTCGATCTGGTCACTCCTCGTTCGTCACGCTTTGCGAAAAACATCTTCCGCCGGGCGGTCAGCGGTTCGTTGCGCGGCCATGAGATCCGCGCAGCCTCACCAGAGGACACGTTTGCGGCGACAAGAGGTGCCGGCGACGCGGAGGGCGTCAATCATCCCGGTGCTGCTGGTCGAGCGGTTTGTCCGCCTTCGCTGTGTGGTCCTGATCATCCGGACGAGCCTCAGCCCCCGTCTGCGTGTGCTCGTGCGCGGGCCGCACGCCGGCGGAGAGCTCTGTCAGCTCCTCGCGCATGCGAGCCATTTCGGCGACGATCCGCTCCTGCGCGGCGCTTTGCTGCTGGAGCATCGCCGCGTGCGAGGCTGTCTCGCCGCGCGACTCGCGGCGCAGGGTGCGCATGGCGGCGAGGATGGCGCGATCGATGGCGAGCTGCTGCACCCAATAGACGCGGATGCAGCGGAGCACCAGGCGGCGCAACGGGGTCATGAGGCGCTGCATCGGCGAGGGGAGGTTCGGCCGTGGCGAACCGAGGAGCGACTCCACGGCCATGGCCTCGGATTCAAAGAAACCGTTCTGGTCACCTGTTGAAGGCTGCTGCGATGACGGCTGCATCGGATCCATTGTCACCTCCCCCGGCCTCGCGGACGCGGCCGTCTCCATGCGATCACGGGCGGCAAACGCGTCCTGCTTGAGGCGGCTCTCGTCCAGCAGGCGGCGCAGCAGCGGCCCGCATGCGGACGGCCCGTGGAGCGCCTCAATGTCGGCGCGCGCGCGGGCACCCACGGCTGCCGCCCCACCGCGGTCGGTATGGACGCGCGCCATCTGCTCCGCGGCGGCGGCGACGTCGGGCTCGGCCCAGCGCGAGTGGGACGGATACGGCGGTGCGCCGTCGCCAACCTCGACGACCCGCGCCGGCACCGGATAGCTGTTCGACTCGTTCGCAAACTCGAGCGTCGACGAGTAGGCCGTGCTGATGACCGGCTTGCCGAGGGCCATCGCCTCCGCGACCGTCAACCCGAAACCCTCCGAGCGATGCAGGGAAACGTAGCAGTCGCAGGCATCGAGCATCGAAAAGTAGTCCTCGTTCGTGACGTACGCATCGCGGATGACGATGTTCGCACGGCCTCCGGCGGCGGCGTGCAGCGCTTCGGCTTCCGCCGCGTACCGCTCGGCATTGGTGGTTTTGATGTAGAGCACGACGTCAGCGTGATCGGGGAAGGCCCGGCGAAATGCGGCCACGACCGCGAGCGGGTTCTTCCGGCGGAACACGCTGTCGTAATCGAAGCAGAAGAGAAACAGGAAGCCGTCCGGCATCCCGAGCTCGGCGCGCGTGCGCCGCCGTACGTCCGGCACCACGACCGGCAGCGGGAAGGCGCGGACCGGTTTCGTGAGGCTGCGGGCCAGTGCCGCGGCGGTGAAGCCGCTGATGCCCCAGACCTCGTCGAGATGGCGCGCGCTCCCGGCCATCGCCGAGGGAAGATCCTCGACCTCCCAGGCCCAGAGACCGATGTTGCGCGCGCCGGGCAACAGTTGCCCGCGCATGCTCTCGAAAAAGAGCGGCACCTGGTCGGCGTTGACGCAGATCAGGTTCGTGTCGAACAAGGGAACAGCCGTGCCGAGATCGAGGAACTGGCGTTGCTGCCGGCTGATCGTGCGCGTGAACGGAACGACGGCGTAGGGAATCCCTTCCGCGGCGAGCGCGGCCACCACCGCGCGGACGATCTGCCCGGTGCCGCTCTCGGCGAAAGCATAGCCGTACACGTTGACACCCGTGGGCAGCTTCCTGCCGCGCGCGGCCGGCGTCCTGACCTCAGCAGTCCTGGAAGGAATGAGTTGGGGAGGAATGTCGTGCTCGCGAACGCCCTGCGTCCGCACCCAGTCCAGGAATCGCTCCGCGTCGACCGACTCGATGCGCGGAAAGGCGATGCGCAGGTCCGCCCGTTCGCTCCAGATCTCGCCGAGCCAGACCGCGACGCCGGGCGCGTGCGGCGAGGGCCGCAGCAGGCGCTGGACGACGTCGCCGTCGCCGGCGGGCGAGAAGGGATTCGGAAACGACGGCGTGCGCCCGCCCGCTTCGTCGTCGAGATACGTACGGCGGAGCACTTTGCGCGTCCGCGCGTCGAGAGGCAATCCGCCGGCGGTCGCTGCGAAACCGTACGGCAATGCGTAGCAGCCGGCGAAGCCGGCCGCCTCCAGCGCGGAGGCGTAGCGCGCGCAGAGCTCGGCGAGGAGCGGCGTTTCGCTCAGGCGGATACGGAGCGAGGCATGCTGATGCTTCGAGAGAAGGTGCGGCGTGCGCGGAGAAAAGCCGCTGTAGTGGAAGAAGCGCAGCGGCCGGCCGTTGACCAGAATGCGGTCGCCGTCGCTCGTCAAGACGCGATGGGGCAGGTTCCAGTAGGCGACGTTGTAGCCGGGATCTTTGAGGATCCCGGGCTGGAAGAGCGCAGGCGCGAAATCGATCCAGCGCTGCTCGACGAACAGTCCCTCGGCCGGGTCGTTCAAGCAGTCGCGCCGCAGGCGCCCGCGCCACCACGGAAGAAAGCTCTTGGCCGCCTCGGCGGAGAGCGCGAGAAAGCCGAGGTTGTAGATGCCCGCCAGCAGCAGATCGCGTTCGTCCGGACGCTTGCCATCCTGCGGCAGCGGCTCGGTGATGTGCGGCGTGAGGAGCATCCCGTGCTGCCGCGTCAACGGCTCGAGCGGTCCGAGAGAGTCAAAGACCTCGATGTCGGGATCGAGATAGATGGCCACCGACGCGCCGTGGCCGAAGAAGTGCTCGAATACCCACGGCTTCACCGCAGTGGCCAGCTCGGTGACGTCGTAGATCGCAGCCATCGTGTAGAAATCCGACGGAGGATCGAACGGAAGCTCGTCCGCGTGAATGACCTCGAACGATGGCTCGTCGGAAATGGTGCGGTCCGGATCGTCGAGAACGACAACGTGCAGGCGAGCAGCGGGATTGTGGCGGGCGAGACTGGCCGCGAGCACGCGTGCGTAGGCGAGATAGTTGCGGGCGATGATCGTGAAGACCCGCGTGGTATTCGTCAGCGGGGCCTCTGACGACGAAGGGGACGTCGAAAGTGTGTTGACGAGTTGCAGGTTTCGCAGCGCGGCCAGCTCTTCTTCGCGAGCCTGCAGTACGAACTTGACCGAGGCCAGCTCCTCGTCGCGCGCCGCCAGGACCGGCTTGATCGAGGCCAGCTCGGCATCGCGTGCGGCCACGATCTCCTGCAGCGCAGCGGTCTGCTCTTGCGTGCCGAGCGCCAGACGGTCGATTTCCACCTGGATGGCGTCGCGCGACGCACCCAACGCCGCGGCGCCGGCGAAGAGCTGGCGCCGCTCGATGTGCGCGGCGATGAGGATCTCGGCGGCGTGCTCCGATACGAGATCGCGGTGCTTGTCATAGAGGCGACGCAGCGTCGATGGATAGTCGTCCCGGCGCAGGAACCTCTGGTGCAGCGAGTCGGGACGGATGCGGTACTCGAACGTCGGCCGGGGCAGATGAACGAATCGCCAGCCGCGCTCCGCGGCCGAGAGCCAGAAGTCCCAGTCCTCCCAGTCGGAGAACGCGACGTCGTAGCCGTGGCAATCGTTCCAGACGGTGCGGCGCACCACGGCACAGGCGTCGATGGTATTGCTCCAGAGAATCCGCGGCAGGTCCAGCTCCGGCACCGCCACGTCGCCGCTCCGCGCGCCGAACTCGCGGCGATCGCCGTAGACGACGCCCGCGGCGGGATCGGCATCGAGCAGCGCCACCGCCTCCGCGGCGAAGCCGGGCAACAGGCGGTTGTCGGCGTCGAGCGGCAGGAAGTAGTCGCCGGCGGACGCGTCGATCCCGCGGTTTCGTGCCGCGGAGAGACCGGAGTGCGGCTGTTCGATCACGCGATGCCCCGCTTGGCGAAGGGCCGCCAGTACCTCGATCGTCCGAGACTGCGTCGAGCCGTCGTCGACGACGATCAGCTCCGCAGCGGGTGCGTTGCGCTCCACGCTGGCCACGGCATCGATCAGATAGTCGCCGTCGTCGTGGCAGGGAATGATGACGGAGAGACGCGGTTGCTGCTCGGGTCGAGGCGCGCGCGTGCCCGAAGCGGCTTCCCACCGGCGATCGTTGCCGAGCTCCGCGGCATCGTCGAGCGCGCCGAGGAGCTCCATCGCCTCGGCGTTCGTGTAACGCCAGAGGCGCGGCAGCGGATCGTCGTCAGGTAGCGAGACGAACGAATCCTCCGCGCGCAGACTGGCGAACGCTCCCGCCTCGGCCTCGATGCCGAATCGCCGGCGAATCGTGGCGGCGAAGGTTTCGGGGTCGCGCAGCAGGCGATTCGTGCTGACGAGCAGCGACCGGTCGCGGTGACGCCGGTAAAAGTCGAGGATGCGGCGGTTGTAGCGCGTCCAGATGCGTGCCGGGTAACCGGGATGGGTGAGCCAGATGCCGGCGCCAGTGCGCAGCATCGAATCGGCGACTTCCCACGGATAGCGGTAGAGGAAAAGAAAGCGGGCGTCGGATCCGAGAACGTCATCCCAGAAGTCGAGGAGCATGGAGGTGCGCGGGTCTTTCCAACCCCACGGGCGGCCGGCGCGGCCGCGCGCGGCAACGAGCGCTGCTGCCGCGTCGCGATGTGCCGGCAATTGCGCGTCGTAGAAGTTCTCGCTCTCCGTCCAACCCCAGTCGCGATGGCCGTCCTCTTGCGGAGTGCACGCCATGAGAATGCGGCGGTTGAGCTCCAGGAAGTCGACATCCTCGAAATAACCGGCGAGATTCCCGCGGTCGGCCGGCTGCAACCGGTCGCCCATCCGGACGTTCCATGCCGCGAG
>DATLWH010000707.1:0-3714 GCA_035576505.1 Thermoanaerobaculia bacterium
GCCACAATCGTTCTCGGAGTGGCATGGCAGCAGGCGTTCTACACCACGCAAAAACCGGAAGTTGCCAGGGAAGCCGTGTCCGTCTGCGCCGCCGTCGAGCCGGGCATGCACGCCGCCGATCTGACATCGAAGGCCGGCAAACCAGACCGAATCCTGCAGGAGGCGGAGACGCGCGGACCTGGCGCCACGGTATGGGTGTACGACAAGTCTCGCTGCGCCGTGCACCTGTTGCTCGATTCCGTCGAGTACACGGAGTAGGAGAGCATCACGACGACCGGGTACCAACGCGGGGGCGGGCTACTCCGTCGCCCGGCTATCAGAACCCTGGCGCCGCGTCCTCTCCGGCCACCCACGCTCCTTAACCTCCGCGAATGTCGTCAACGAATTCGCGTAGTAATCGCGGAGGAGGGTCTCGCGCGGATTCCACTTCCACCCTTCTTCGATGACCGGGACGCCGCCGCCTTCGAAGAGATCCGAGCGCCAGCGTTCGGCGGGCTCGATGAGGTGGCGCAGCTCGACGACAGGACGGGCGGCGCGCCAGATCGCCTGGCCGGTCTTCTCGCGCAGAAGCCAGACGCGGTCGCGCCACGTCTCGCGATAGCGGTCGATGGCGTCGATGATCTCGCGCTCGGTCAGAGTCTCGCCGGGATGCTCTACGAAGATGCGCGCCAGCAGCGTGACCGGTGTGACCGGCAGCGCGTTCGAGATCTCCGTCATCACCAGCTCCGCCAACTGCGTCAGCGCCGCCTTGCGGCCGTCGTAGGCTGGCGAGAGGGTGGCTGGATGTTCACGGATGAAGTCATCGACAGGGATCGGCGTTCCGAATGTGACGACGGCGTAACCGTAGCGCTTGAACCGTTTGAGGATGCTGCGCAGCAGGTTGCGGAAAAGAAAGTCGATCGTCGTCTGCAGCTTGTCGCTCCTCGTACGGCAGTCTTCCTTCCCCACCAGTTCCTCGGTGAGGTTGCGGTCTTCGAGCACGCGGTCGTAGTTGATGGCGGTGGGAACCAGAAAGAGCGGGGCGGTGAAGGCCGGGTCGCGCTTGCCGGCCACGATGTAATCGAGCATCCCCAGCTTCGGCTTCTGGAACGCGCCGTCGCGGGTCAAGCCGCCTTCGATGAAGATGCCCTGCGTCACGCCGTTCTTCGTGATGGTGCTGACGAAGGTGGAGAGGATGGCGTGATAGAGAGGCTCGCGATACCGGCGCCGGATGAAGTAGCCCCCAAACCATTTGAAGAGATGGTTGAGGGGCCAGACGCGCGCCCACTCCCCGACCGCATAGGAGAGCGAGACGAACTTGAAGAGCATGTGCGCGACGAGCACATAGTCGGCGTTCGAACGGTGGTTGATGAGATAGACGACGACGGCGTTCTTCGGCGCGCGGTCGTTGAAGTCGTGAAGCGTTTTGTACTCGACGACCGGCCGGTAGAGGAAGTGCATGATGGCCCGCGCCAGCGGCGCGCCGAGGCGGTAGTACGCCAGGAGATTGAACTTCGGAACGATCTCGCGGAGGTACGTCCGGGCCTGACGTGTGGCTTCTTCGATGGAGGCGTGATGCTCTTTCGCATAGCCCCGGATGGCGTCGACGACTTCCCGGCTGCCGAAGACTTCGAGCTCGATGGCGGCGTGGCGGCGCTTGAGCTTGAAACGGTCGACATGGATCCTCCGCGCCCGCTGCAGCCGCCGCGCATGCCGCTTGCCCAGGAACACCGCCAGCGCGATCGCGGCCAGGATGGCCGCGGCGATGAGACCTTCGATCAGAAATGGCATCGGTGCCGGAAGTTTAGTCCCGGAGATCGACACGCGCCTCAGGCCGGGGGTAATTCCGCCGCCGCGTCCCTCTAAGTAATTACACAAGGCCCCTCTGGCGGAATCGGGTCCGAATCGGGTGGAGTGTCTATGAATGCGGTAGTCACAGCGGCATCAGCACGCGCGGGCCGGAGAGCGCTGGTAGCGTTTCTGCTCATCGCGCTAGCCGGCTGCCGCCGGCAGGAGTCGGCGTCTACAAGACTGCGGGCGCTGGCACCGCACTCAGAACGTCCCATCGAGGCTCGGCTGACCGGATTCGACTGGCAGGCCATGCGGCTGCGGCGCGCGACACCGGCCGGCCTGCTCGATCCCGCCCGGCTCGAACTGGCCGGTGCCGCCAGCACAGTGATTCAGTCGCTGGCCAATGACCCCTCCGCGCGCGCACGCCATGAAGTCGGAGACGCCTACCTGCTGATCGAACGAGACCGCGACGCCGTCGACGCTCTCGAATCGGCCGTGCAACAGTCGCCGAGGGAAGCCGCCTACTGGAGCGATCTCGCGGCGGCGCGCTACACACTCGCCGTCCGCGAGAAGCGTCCTTACGAACTGCCCCAGGCGCTCGCCGACGCAGACCACGCACTCGAGATCCAACATGCGCTTCCCGATGCGCTCTTCAACCGCGCTCTGATCGTCGAGTCTATGGGCATTACGGAAGCGGCCCGCCGGGCCTGGCAACGCTACGCGGCCGCTGACCCATCAACCCATTGGTCAGACGAAGCGGCGAATCACCTCGGCAGGCTGGGCGTCGTACAGACCCGGGACGAGTTTCAGCAGCAGTTGGATCTTGCCTCGCGCGCCCTGCGGGGCGGCGACAACGGCCCGATCACAGCGCTGGCCCGAAACCGTCCGCAAGAGGCGCGGACGTGGAGCGAAGGGCCGCTGCTCGGTCTCTGGGCCGACGCCGTGCGCGCGGGGAAGGCGAAGAGCGCCGCGGAAATCCTGTCCGTCGTACGCGGGCTCGGGTCGACCCTGGCGCAGTTCAACCATGACCAATCGGTCTCCGATGCCGTGGCGGCCGTTGATCGCGTCGTGGCCGATCCGGCTCGCGTGCGCGCTCTGGCCGACGCGGAGGTCATCTATCGCGATGCGCGCCTGGACTATCGCGACCGCCACATTGCCGATGCCCAGAAAAAGTTCCGGCAGGCCGAGGTCCTCTTTGCCCGTGACAGCCCGATGGCGCTCTTTGCAGATTACTACCTCGCCCAATGCCTTTACGACCGCAATCAGCCGGTCGAAGCCAGCGCCGCGTTCGACGATCTCGCCGCGCGGTTCGACCGTAACCGCTATCCCGCTCTGCGGGCCGAGATCGGCTGGAACCAATCGCTGTGCCAGGCCGCCGCGGGGGAATGGAACACAGCCATTCGAACCGCAGGCGAGTCTCGGAAGATCTTCGCCGGCCTCGGAGAGACCGAGAACCGAGGCGAGATCGACATGCTGCTCGCGAGCTATCTGAACCGAACAGCGCAACCGGCCGCGGCCTGGAAAGCGCGGGTGGCCGCCTTCCAGGTTCTCAGCCGCGCCGGCTCTTACGACCGAATCCGCACCTCACTCGTGACGGCGATGAATGCGGAAGCGGAGCAAGGCAACGTCGAACCAGTGCTGTCGCTGGCGAACATTGCGCTGGACGATCTTCGCCAGGTGAAGCAACCGGCCGCGACGTGCCTGGCCGAGGCCGCCCGCGCGGGAGCGCTGGCGAAACGCGGTGATACGAGCGGGGCGCGCAGCGCGATCGAACGGGCACGCGCGGCGGCAAAGGAAGTCCCGGATATTGAGCTCCGGAGGCGGACGTTTGTCTCGCTCGATATCGTGGAAGCGGTCGTCGAGCGCAACGCCAATCCCCGCCAGTCGCTTCGCCTGCTCGATGAGGCTGTCAGCTTCTTCACGTCGGAAGGGCGCATCGGCGGG
>DATLWH010000708.1:0-8482 GCA_035576505.1 Thermoanaerobaculia bacterium
GAGCCTGCTTCGCGGTGCAACCACCCGGGTGTCTGGATGAAGACCCGAAGTTCGTTCTCGCCCAGGACGTATCGCGGGATCTCCTTTCCCGGGAGCGCCGCTCCCCCGCCCGGATAGGTGTGCTCCCAGACGTACCCTTGGGCCTGACCGCCGGCGTTCAGGATGACCATCAGACCCTCAGTCGCCGAACCGGTGCCGTTAAATGGAATGAGGTGTTTCTTCGCAGCCATGACTTCCTCCTTTGCGCGCGTCGTTTTTTTGCCGCTCTTTGCGCGACACGTTCTTGGACAGACGGGTAGCGGAGGTTTTCCAGCTGCGAGGAACCTCTTCCCTATGCTGTATGCGCGGACTTGTGCACGTTGATCGGGAGAACGAAGAAGCTTATTCACGGACGACGAGAACAGAAAATCCTCGTGTCGGAGGTTCAAACTGTCCCTGGGCACGATCTCTAAATCTTGGTGGTTGGCTGGCGTTATGCATAGCCGCTATAACGTCAATAAAAGGAGGGGACATGCTTTTTCTTCCTGCTACTGTGATGGCGGCGGCTCTACTCATGACCACGGGTGATGACGGTGCTACCTGGCTGATGAGGCCAGGCTGTGAGAGTGAAGGCGGCGCCGTTATGGTGACGCTGATCGAATGCCGGGGGACTGCTCTCGCTGCGGCACGACGTCCCGAAGAGACCTCAGTCCTTCCCGCCGCGACCGTGCCGTCGGTAGTGCGCCTCGACAATCCCGGGAGGTTGCCGATGGGGACGTGCTACGACAGTGACGGGGGCGACTTCCCGAACACGGCAGGCTACGTCATCGATGCGTTCGGAGGCGGCCCGTTCGTCGACAGGTGTTCCGCCTCTTTAAGCGCCGTATGGGAAACTGTGTGCAATCCGTCTAGCGGAAACGCCAACCAGATTGAGCACGGCTGCCCGAACGGCTGTGGCACGACGGTCATCGCTGTTGCAGGCCACGGGAACTATGTTTGTGCGTACTGTAAGCCGTGACGTCGCCAATCGCCGCGAATTGAGCGGGCAGGTGACGGGTCCTAGAGCGTTTGATTTGATGGGGTTAGATGGTGCCCAGGGACGGAATTGAACCGCCGACACGAGGATTTTCAGTCCTCTGCTCTACCAACTGAGCTACCTGGGCCCGAGGAAGGGCGGGGAAAGAGCGCGGAACGTACCACGCGGAAGCAGGGCTGTAAATGCCTCTGACCTGCCGTTCATTCCGAGGGGCGGTCGGTCGCTCCGAGGGTCAGGGCCAGGATGAGGAGGACGACTGCGACCTCGGCGTTGCGACGAGGGACCAGGAACGTTCCGGGCGTGGACCTGATCGGGGCGGTTAAGGATGTGTTCGCCTGGTCGCCGGTTCACGATAAAGTCAAATAACGTTGGCTTTCTGAGGGAAAACGCCGGAAACATCGTTTGCGACATCGCAATCTTTTTTTGCGGCATCGCAATCTTTTTTTGCGGCATCGCAATCTTCTTTTGCGGCATCGCAATCTTTCTTTGCGGCATCGCAAACTTTCGTTGCGGCATCGCAATCTTTCTTTGCGGCATCGCAATCTTTCGTTGCGGCATCGCAATCTTTCGTTGCGGCATCGCAATCTTCCTTTGCGGCATCGCAATCTTTCTTTGCGGCATCGCAATCTTTCGTTGCGGCATCGCAAACTTCCTTTGCGGCATCGCAAGCAACCGTTGCGGCCGGAGCGCTGGCGCCGCCTGGCCTGAGCGGAGCCGGAGGATTCTGGCCGGCTGGCCAGGGAGTCGCCGCAAAAGCCGCTGGAAGCGGCTCGTACGGTAGCCGGTGGTGCGAGCGATAGCGAGCGACCACCGGTGTGCAGGCCGAGGGTTGTAACCGACCCCGGCAGGGGTCGCGTACGGCTCTCCGCGACCCCTGCCGGGGTCGATGCAATTGTGCGTGACATGGGAAACCGGTGGTCGCTCGCTGACGCTCGCACCACCGGCTACCGTACGAGCCGCCTCCGGCGGCAGGGTAGGGAACCTTCTTCCGAGGTCGCTCGTCCAACTCTTTGTATGAATGGTTCAGACAGGGTGGGGACCCTTCTTCCGGGATGGCTCGTCAAACCTTTGTCTGACCCGTTCAGACGGTGTCGGGAACCTTCTTCCGGGGTCCGCCGTCCAACTCTTTGTATGACAGGTTCAGACGGGGTCGGGAACCTTCTTCCGGGATGGCTCGTCAAATCTATGTCTGACCGATTCAGACAGAGACGGGAACCTTCTTCCGGGGTTCACCGTCCAACTCTTTGTATGACAGGTTCAAACAAGGTCGGGAACCTTCTTCCGGGATGGCCCGTCAAACCTTTGTCTGACCGGTTCAGACAGCGTCGGGAACCTTCTTCCGGGGTCCCTCGTCCAACTCTTTGTATGACAGGTTCAGACAAGGTCGGGAACCTTCTTCCGGGATGGCTCGTCAAATCTTTGTGTGACCAGTTCAGACAGCGTCGGGAACCTTCTTCGGCGGCCCGTCGTCCAACTCTTTGTATGACAGGTTCAGACAAGGTCGGGAACCTTCTTCCGGGATGGCCCGTCAAACCTTTGTCTGGACCGGTTCAGACCGCGTCGTCAGCGCGTGGCTGCCGGCGTGAACGGCAAGGCGCCCCTCGGGGCAAACGAGCGATGAGGAAAGGAAACCACCATGACAGACACCAACACCCCCCCGACCTCCACCACCAGTCCGGCAGTAACAGCAGCAACGGCCACCGAGGCGATCGCGGCGCAGTATCGCGCCGCACTCGCCAACCTGCGGTCGATCATGCCCGGTCTTCTGAAGTACGATAAGCGCCAGTCCCGGCGCATCGCCGCAAGCGCGAAGTTCGGAGCGCAGACGATCATGCCGACCGCCACCATGGTCACCACGGTCGAGCCGGAGAAGAACACCGTCCTGTTCAATGTCGATGCCGGTCAGCTTGCCAAGGCGGCCGACGATCAGCTCACCCCGCTGGCCGGCCAGTTCGCCGAGTTTGCCGTCGACCTCCAGTTCACCATCGACACGATGCTGGCCAACGTGGCGGTGCAGGCGCTTCAGGTATACCGGTGGGCGCAGCACGCCGTCAAACAGCCGGGGGGCGAGGTGTTGCAGCCCTTCGTCGATCAGATGTCGCGCGCGGTGAAGAAGACCATGAATCATCGCCCGCGCGCATCGGCTCCGGCGCCGGCGCCAACCCCCGGCCCGGCCACACCTGCCAGTCCGGCCGGCGCGCACGGCTTCCTGGCGCCAAACCTCGGGGCCAAGAAGAAGGACGAGACCGAGGACGTGGCGGACCGCTTCGAACAGGCGCTGCGCGATGTGACCGAGGAGTAACCGTATTTCGCGCCGTCCCCTCGTCCCCTGCCGTGGCGAGGGGGCGGCGTTTCTTACGCCGCGCCTCGCCGAGATGCACCTACCTGAGCCTCATCTGAAACCGTGAGGCCGTGCGACACAGATCCTTTTCACAATCGTGCGCAAGAGGTCTTGACTTCGATCAGCAAAAACGACATCGTTACATCCTTCCCGCCAGCGCTGATACTCGATGGCCGAGCGACAGCTGGGGCGGGGGGCGTTGTTAGCAGGAGAGAGTGCCATGGCCCGTTATCGTGGATTCGTTTTGACGTTTCCCGTGTGTCTCTTTGCACTTTTGACGTTCGCGGGCACGAACAACAATTCGAACAAAGGATCAGGATCGAGCAAGGGACCCGCCACTCAGCCTTCGCAACCGCAGAAGGCCTCCTCAGGCGCGCAGCATGCGCAGAGCCAGCCGAAGAGTCAGCCCGCCCCATCGTCAAACAGCGGGCACCACGGATCGTCTTCGCAAGCGCAACCCGCCCGGAGTTCCTCGAGCTCCAGCGCGTCCTCGGGGTCGCAGGGCCGAGTGACGAATCAGAATCAAACGTCCGAGCGATCGAGATATACCCATTCCGAGCAGCAGAGTTCGGGCAGCCGGACCAACCAGGGACGAACCCCGGGACGCACCCCCGACAGAGCGACGAACTGGTCTTTTCAGAATCGGTCGGGCACACATTCAGGTTTGGTGACTGTCGACCATGCGTTGCTGCGCGAGAGGATGCAGAGGTATCCCGGGTCAACACAGCGCCAGCTTTCGTTCGCGCACGTAAGGGCAGAACGCGCGCAGTTCCAGACACATGTCGGACCGATCCAATTCGTCCCCGCTCACCGGGCCGTGCTGTTGAACATGCGGATCGTTCCCACGACATATTACTATCGGCGAAGTGTCTTCTACGACACGTACGCGTGGCAGCCTCCGGAATACATCTACGGACTCTATCCGCGGTACGGCCTTTGGGACACGACGTTTCTTGCCTTCGCCCTCGACCACGTCGCTGAAGATCAGTACGCGCTGGTGTTCTACAACCATCAGGGCGAGCCGGAAATGCAGAACTGGATGGGTGATACCGAGCGTCTTGCCGCGGACAACGAAGATCTGAGAACAAAGCTCGATGCGATGAAGGCAAAAATGGCCACGCTCGCAGAGGCCGGCATCACCAGCGACCCGTCCTATGTTCCTCCCGACGTGGAGGACGTTGCACTTTCGCCGGAGGTCATTACTCGACTGACGGCAAAGTAGCCCGCGCCATGACTTGAGCAGGACGCGTTCGATGATACCGACAACTAGGACCTCTCCTCCGGCTGAAGATGGCCGGGGTGAGTAGCACCGCGATCGATGCAATCATGAAATCGGAGACAACCTGAAACGAGAGCACGCCAAACGACCTCATGACAACTCTCCCACCTGAGATCGAAGCGAACTACGAAGTCCTCCAGGCGATCGGCGGCGGGATGGGCACCGTCTACAAGGTGCGCCACCGTCATTTCGACGAAACGCGCATCATCAAAGTGATGCAGGCCTCGCTGGCTGAGAATCAGGAGCTGAAGGACCGCTTCTCAGCCGAAGCGAAGCTGGGTAAGCTGCTTGAGCACAGGAACATCGCTAAAGTCCTCGAGTTCCAGATCGGCAGCAACGGCAACCCGTATCTGGTCATGGAGTACATCGACGGCATCAACCTTCGCGAGGAGTTCGTGCGCCGGGGGGGCCCGCTCGATCCATCGATGGTCGTCAACATCGGCGTACAAACGCTCGCCGCTCTCGGTTACCTCCACAGCAAGAATCTGATTCATCGGGACCTCTCTCCCGACAACCTGATGATCGCCCGCGATACCGATGGCGCTCCGCTGATCAAGCTGATCGACCTCGGAATCGCCAACTCACTTGAAGACAGCTCCATCAGGACTCAAACGGGCAATTTCATCGGGAAGATCAGCTACGCCTCGCCCGAACAGTTCGGAGGAGGCGTCGATGCACGCAGCGACTTCTATTCGCTCGGCGTCGTCCTGTACGAACTTCTCACGATGGCAAGGCCGATCACCGCGGCGAATACAGCGGAATCCATCGTCGCGCACTGCCAGAAGCCGGCGCGTCCATTTTTCGAAACAGATCCGGAAGGACGTGTGCCGGAACAGCTCCGCAGGGTGGTGCTAAAAGCGCTCGAAAAGAAACCGGAAGACCGGTATCAGACCGCCGAGGAGTTCTCGACGGCGCTCACCAGTGCTCTTTCCGCCAGCGACGCGGTCCCGATCGCGACTTCGCCGCCTGCGAGCCCGCCGCCAAATCTATCTAGGGCCGTGACGCTTCCCGCCACGGCCCCTGCGCCGCAGACCTTGGTTGATCGACCGTTACGGAATCTTGCGGATACCGTAATTGTGCCCACGCCGCAGTCGAACAGGAGCGTGCAAACTCTCTGGCTCTTCGTCTCCCTTGCCGTCGTCGTTGCTGCCGTTATCGCCGGCCTCGCGTACCTGGCTACGCCCCTCTTAGAAAAGGACAAAGGCCGGCAGATCGGGCCCATTACTCATCCCCAGACTGCGACAGGCCAGTCAGCCGGCGCGTCGATCGCCATTGAAGCGCCAAAACCTGCACTCATTTCTCCCACGCCGGAGAAACGTTCGGTCTCAGAAGCAGCGCCAGTCATCGAGGAACAACATCGGTCGACGATCGGCACGGCCCCGTCCTCTAAGCCGCGTTCGCCCGTGCCGGCCTCAGTCTCGAATACTCTCCCCACTGCGACGCACCGGGCAACCGTCTCGCCAGCTACGAAGGTCACTCAAATCAAACCAGTTGACCCAGAATCGCGCCGGACTTCCGCTCCACCGGTTGTGCCGCAGGCCGCTGTGCCGCGGGGCTTTTCATCAGAATTTCCTCCTGATCTCGCCCGAGGCGACCGCGAACGCAAAGAAGCGCTTGAATTCAGTAACCTCCATCAGTGGTCCAACGCGGTGACCGCGTGGCGGCAGTTCATCCATGACTATTCCGGCATCAATCCTGCGGTTGACCACGCGGCGAACTACAACCTCGGCGTCGCTTACGAGTCGCTCGAGGAGTGGCGCGAGGCTTCCGAGGCTTTCGAACAAGCAGCACTCGCAGATTCGAATGTCAATGATATGAATAATCTCCTACGTCTCGGTCGGTGTTATGGGAAACTCGGCCGCTGGACGGACGCCGTAGCGACATATAAGAGCGCGCTCCGAATTGACCCGACGAATAGCACGGCCAAACGCAGTCTGCTCCTAGCGCTTCAACAGGGACCGCGCTCGCAATGAATGTCGCTGAAAAGATAGCCATCGCGACCTTCGTCGCGACCATCGTCGGTGTCGTCGCGGCATTGACGCAGCCGACGGTCAGCCGCGTGCACCGCGTTGTCGCCATCCTGGTCCTAACAGGCGTCGCTGCATTGGTCGGCATAGCCATCCTTTTGCATGGGGAGTCGGATCCGGCGACTGCCACAAGCGGCACCTCCGATACGGTACCCACAGGGACGACACCGCCTACGACAACGACTGCGAAAACGGCTACCTACCCGGCACCTCCTGAGCCGGCGAGCGACACAATGACGACATCGAGCACGTCGTTACCAACGTCGAGCGTGTCGTTACCGACAACGAGCACGCCGTTACACACAACTAGCGTGCCGATTCATCCAACGCCGGAACCGCAACCTCCCTTACCCGAACCGATTACCAAAACCGATAAGTCGACATCCCCGATTGAAGTCATCGATCCCCGCCGGGCCGTCGAACAGAAGTGGAAACAGGCCATCGCATTCAGCAACGCGAGCGACTGGCCCGAGGCCACGACGGCATGGAAGCAATTCATCCACGACTATTCGGGACGCGATCGCCCAACTGATCAGGAGGCCTATCAACGACTCGGCATCGCGTACGAAGGTCTTCACAACTGGAGTGAAGCCGCTGAGGCGTTCAAACAGGCCAGCCTCGCTGACGATCAGACGAACAACACAAAAAACCTCATGCGCCTCGGGCATTGCTACATACAACTCAGCCGCTGGAAGGACGCCGAAGAGGCGTACAAGAAAGTGCTGAAAATCGAGCCGGGAAACAAGCAAGCTAGACAGAGCCTGGTCTGGGCCGTGAACCACGAATGACCAAACGAATAGGCAAGAGAGGAACGGTTTCAAGGGACGGAATTGAACCGCCGACATGAGGATTTTCAGTCCTCTGTTCTTTACTTCGGCCGGACGAAAAGCCGAGGGGGGACAAGGGCACGGAAAACACCACGCGCCGGCGATCCAGCCGGTGGGGCGCCAGCGCTCCGTCAACGTGCGCGGTCGCGAACTTGTGTGGCCAGCTCGCGCAGCGGGGCGGCGGCGGGGCCGAGGTTGGCGATCGAGGAGAGCGAGGTCTCTACCAGTTCGCCGGCCAGCTTCTTTGCGCCGTCGACGCCGGCGAGCTTGACGAACGTCAGGCGGTCGGTGTCTTTGCCGACGTCTTTGCCGAGGTCCTCGGGGGAGCCGACGACGTCGAGGATGTCGTCGGTGATCTGGAAGGCCAGGCCGAGGTTCTTGGCGAAGACCTCGATGCGGCCGAGGGCGGCCGGAGACATGTTGGCGAGCATGCCGCCGACGGCGGCGGCGGCGACGAAGAGGGCGCCGGTCTTGCGGGAGTGGATGAACTCGAGCGTGTCGAAGTCGAGGGGCGAGTCTTCGCTGTGCAGGTCGACGGCCTCGCCGGCGATGGTGCCGTCCCATCCGACGGCATCGACCACGCGCTTGATCACCTGCAGCATCGGCCACTGCCGCGGCGTGAGCGCGGCGTAGTTCCTGGCCACGAGTCCGTAGGCGTGATTCAGAAGTGCGACGGAGGAGAGGATGGCCAGGTCTTCGCCGAACTCGCGGTGCAGCGTGGTCTGGCCGCGCCGCAGGAGCGCGTCGTCCATCGACGGCAGATCGTCGAGGATCAGAGACGAGGTGTGGATCATCTCCATGGCCGCGGCGGCGTCGGCGAGCTTCTCCGGCTTACAGCCCGCCGACTCCCCCACCGCCATCAGCAACACGCCCCGAGCACGCTTGCCGGATGAGGTGAGGGCACGCTTCAGAGGGCCTGCCAGAGGCTTCGGCGCACCGGCGCGGGCAGCGATGTTTCTGAGCGTTTCATCGATCAGCGCACGCCGCGCGGCG
>DATLWH010000709.1:0-10417 GCA_035576505.1 Thermoanaerobaculia bacterium
CCGCGTGCCAGGCGAACGCTCTCATCAACCTGCGACCGTTGCACAACATCGATCACCAGAAGTACCAGGACCAACCAGACGGCGAAGACTGCCACGAATACCCGGGAAAACGCACCGCGGCGGAGAACCAGATATGCCGAAACGATCGCAACGAGCGGCAGCAGCAGAGACGTGGCGACAACTCCAGCCACATCCAGAGCCATGATGGATAACACGAACATCACTGCAAGCAAGATGAACACAACACCCAGACGACGGTATCGGTCGAGCTTTTTCGCGGAAGGCCAAACCCACGGCGCGCGATACCGTGGACGGGCCAGTGTACAAACGATGATGCCAACGACAAGCAAAGACGAGAGGCACATCAAGCAAAGCAGCGCGAATGAGAGTGTCTCGACGTTCATCGTTTCGAGCAACCGTTTGTCGCGGAAGGCAATCATCGTCCAGGGGAGACCTCTCATGGGACGTACGTAGGCCCTGTGGTCTTCTCCCCAGTACTTGATGTCGACCAACGCCTCCTTCCTTGCGAGAACGGCGGCGCGCAGTTGCCGGTCGTGATCACTTTCATCGAAATAGTTCTCGTTGCCGTTACGCTGCGGATCGCTGTGAAAAATGACGTTTCCAAGATCGTCGATGATTGCAAAGCCGAACGATGGAGGCATAAGCGGATTGATGCCCTGGAACTCCGAGAGCGTCATCGCAAGCACTGGGTACGCACTGACTCTGGTATGCCTGGAAAGGACCGCCTCGGCGTTCCCCGTGGTCGCCGAATGGATCGATTGCAGAACGAAACGGTCGAACCTCATTTTCTGTTGCTTTGTCGCGGCTGGCCATCCATCCACGGTGCACGTCGGGGCACAGAGGAACGTCAATTCGTTCTGGTCCCTGGCATCGATGAAGTAGCGCCTGTCCGGCACGGACGCCAGAGGAGCTTCCGGCCCAGCAGACCATTTCAGAGCCTGTGTTCCATTCTTGTCAAGCCATGAAAACGAGTCGACGTAAGGAAAAGCCTTGATGGCGACGTGATCGAGAATCGTAATCTTCAGTCCTTTGATGTTGAGTGCCGGCGTTCGCGCCGCCAGCGCATCCTCCGCCACGCATGCGGGCGACCGCATCACGGGAGGAACGCCAGGCACGGGAGGTGCGCCAGACACGTTAGGAGGAACGTCGAAACTCTCCTGTTCAAGACATCCGATCGACAGCGGTAACGTTCCCTCCCCTGCCGCCTTTGTCACCGCTGGTTCTGTGATCGCCTCGATCGCAGAAAAGGCGTCCGCCGCCCGCTGCAAATCGGTCCGCCACCATCCTTCAAACCAAGTCGAGAATTTCTTGAGGTGCGCGTCAGCAACCGAGTTCATCCTTCGATACGCGATGACGTCACCGATCAAAAGCGTGCAGATGGAGATGGCGATCAGCGCTCCGACTCCGACCGCAAGTGCATCGGCGATGGTGAAGTGCTCGAATTCGCCGATCAGGGCAATCCTCAGGAAGGGCCAACAACACACGACGAGGAGAAGAAGCGCAACCACGAGAGCCACGGTCGATGGTGAGATGGCCAAGGCATCGTCTCGGAAGTGCGACCTCGATACCAGGCCTCCGACGATCCAGGTTCCCTTTTGCGCAGGCGGCCGGGCCGGAGTCGAGTCGCTCGTGGCATGTAGAACGTCCTTCTTCAGTTGTGTAAACACCGCATCTGCAACGACCGGCACCTCTTTCGCGTCATCGGACTGTCCGAGCAGCAGAAACGGCTGGCCGAAAAAGAGATAGTCCTCGCCACCGATCCTGACGTCAGCCTGTGTCGTTGCCCCGGAAAGTGCAGCAACGGATAGTGGTTGCGGATCGTGAAACAGCGCCTTCGTCTCGAGCTGCGACAGATCGGTCACGCTCAAGTTCGAAGCCCGGACCTTGTACGTGTCGCGTTTGTTCGGATTGTCCGCCGTCGGATCCGACGCGTACCGGGAAGTCGCAACCGCTGGCCGAAGCGCATACACCACATTCGCGTGTGAATTGTCCTCTCCGGATACCCTGGCCAGCAGCAGCACATCGAAGGCATCGAGGAATCCGGCTCGGAAAACCGGTTCTACAACCCGATCGACCGGGATCTCACCTTCGGCTACGATGGTCTTCTGCCCGGCGCCTGCCGTCCCTGGCGCGGTGTAATGAATTCTCAGGAATTGCCGGCCGTCATCAACGACCAGCGTTTCCGTGTACCCGGACCGCGCGCTCGGCGCAATCGAGGTTGGAGCGGGTTGCGCCGGCGCAACGGCCTCGTCGAGCCGCACCAGAGACTCGAACCCGGGGAAATACTTCTTCGCAATCTGGTCCTGCGTCGGGTCCGGGCCCAGCCGGTACGACTTCCACTGGGTTCCGGGGCCCGATGGCGGTTTGCCCCACTGCGCGAAGGAGCGAACGTATCCCTTTGTTCGCTCGAGAGATTCGCCGAGTTGTGCGCTGCTCCATGCGAGGAGCCGAAGGTTGCGGTTCGCGAAATAGGCGGTCTGATGCCGGACGTACAACCAGTACGATGCCACAACCAAAGCTGCGAGGGCGATCGCGATGGCGAATGGCGCGCGCGAGCGGCGTGGATCGACGTCCGAGCTCCTTCTCTTTCGACCGTCTTCGCTTCCCTTCGCTGCCATGGCGTTCCAGGGCCCGTCAGTTCAGACGGCCTTCTCTGACTTTTTCACAGGGTTCAAGAAGGAGAGTCCTCAGCACCAGTTTTACCTACCCCGGTGTAACGCGAAAGCCTCCGGACACTGGGACGTAGCTGTCGGTTCGGTCTAGCCGCAGTGAAAGGAGGGCGCCCTCACCGATGAGGACGCCTCGCGGAGCGGCCCTGGACACCGCGCCGCTCTTCGGGTATAGTTACCAATAACAGAAGTGATGTTCCAAAAAGAGGGCGTACTCCGCCCTCTTTTTGTTTTTGGGGCGTAAGCCCCTTTTTCATTTGGAGGAAACGATGAAAAACCGCAGTTTCGTGTTCGCGATGTTCGTTCTTGTTCAGGTCGCCATGGCCGGATCCCTCCTCGCAGACGGCAGGGCCCATCGGCGGGCCGTTCTTCCCCCCAAGCCGCAGTTGGAGGTCGAAGGAACCATCACCGCGGCATCCTCGACATCGATCACCGTGCATGATTCGCACGGTAACGATGTGGTCCTGGCCCTAGCCACCAGCACGCTCATCCGCAAAGGCGACCAGACCATCACCGCGGCCGATCTCAGCGTTGGCGATCAGGTCCACGTCCGGGCAACTACGGACAACACCACCAACACGGCCGTCGAGGTCGTGGTGCAGATGCCGGACGACGAGACCGAGATCGAAGGGACCATCAAGGCGGCCTCAGCGACCTCGATTACAGTGCACGACTCTCACGGCAACGACGTCGTGCTGGCCGTGACCTCGGCCACGGTCATCCGGAGAGGAGACCAGCCGATCAACGCGGCCGACCTCAATGTCGGTGATCAGGTCCACGTCCAGGCCCAGCTGCAGAACAGCGTCAACACGGCCCTCGAGATCGTCGTTCAACAGCCGGAAGACCAGCAGGAGATCGAAGGAACGATCACGGCGGCCTCGGCAACCTCGATCACGGTGCACGACTCGCACGGCGACGACGTCATCGTGGCCCTGACACCGGCCACGGTCATCCGCAAAGGTGGGCTGACCCTCACCGCCGCCGATCTCCAGGTCGGCGATCAGGTCCACGTCCACCTACAGGTACAGAACAAGATCAACACGGCCCTCGAGGTCGTGGTGCAGCGGCCGATGCAGCTTCTCGAGATCGAAGGGACCATCACGGCGGCATCCACGAGCTCGATCACCGTGCACGACTCGCATGGCGCCGATGTGATCGTGATGCTGACCGACAACACAGTCATCCGCAAGGGAGACCAGACCGTCGCCGCGGCCAGCCTGAAAGTCGGCGACCGGGTTCACGTCATGGCAGTGGTGGAGACCGCGGGCAACACCGCCATCGAGGTCATCGTGCAAGGGCCTGGCAGCGGTGACGGAAGCGGCGACGGCAACGGTGGCACCACCGCCACCGCGAACGGCAACGTGACCGCGACGACCGGCTCGCAGCTCACCGTGCACACCGAGGACTCCGGCGATGTGACCGTGACGACCGATTCATCGACGATCGTCCGGAAGCAGGGCAGCGTGATCGCGGTGGCGGATATTCACGTAGGCGACGGCGTGAACTGCCTCGGCACGCGCGTCGACGCTCATACCATCCTGGCCAGACAGATCGAAGTGCGCGGCGACGGTTCCGGCCACCACTAGCCCTGACAACCGAGCTCTTCGCGCCACCCTCTCGAACGGAGAGGGTGGCGCAGAGGAGCCGGATGTGGGAGCGACTTCTCACCGAAGAGACACTGAGAACACGGCAGAATTCTTCGTGTCCAGGTCGCCCTCCGTGATCTCTGTGCCTCCGTGGTTCGTAGATTGCCCCGTCTCAGCTAGATCAGATGAGACACCGCGTGGATTGCCGCGACGGTCGTGCCGGAGTTGAAGCCCCCGATTGGCAACGAGCCGCCCTTCACATGCACCCCGACGATTTCACCTGTTTTCTCGTAGAGAATCGGAGACCCCGACGCTCCTCCGAATGTGCCGATGTCGTTGTACGCGATGCGCCCGCCGCGAATGTCCATCAGATGCCCAGCCTCCACCTTCTTCTCATTCCCATTCGGGTGCTGAATGATGCAGAGGATGTCATTCTTCTCAGGGAAAACCTTCGTGGCCACCCTGAGCTTTCCGTAAAGATCGTCCCTGCCAGGCAGACGCCCCGATGCATCCGGGCCGAGCTGGACGATCGCATAGTCGACCTTGGTCGAATACTCCAGCAGGGCAACGACCGGAAAGACCGCACCAGGACGCATCTGGCCGGTGGCGCCATTCTTCTGGTAGTTGAAGTAAACACACATGAGCTGAGCAATTTCAGCCGCCGAGATCGGGGTACCGTTCCGGCTCGGGACCTTCCATCTGCGCGGATCCGGCTGGAAACAGTGGCCGGCCGTAAGAAAGAGATTGTCGGCAATGAGTGCGCCCGTTCCCCACCTCTGTGCGTTCACGGTTCCCGGATCATCATTGGTTCCGCTGAAACGCTGGGGCAAATCGTCGAACCACACCAGTTGTCCTACCGGAGCCTCGTGGTCGTCAACGAACTTACGGGAGACTCCGAGCTTGCCGTCGTACGTCTCGACATCCTGAGGATCGTCCAACGTCCCGCAAAGGTCGTACAGGGTATATTCGATCTGCGCGTCGACCAGTTCGAGGTCGTGAGCGACCGTGTTCCGGCGGCCGACAAATTCTCTGATGGAGCTCGCCGGCAACCTTGCGCCATTCGACAGCGCGGATGTGATGCCGGTGTCAAGTTTACCGAGGTACTCAGCGACCTCGTTACGGCGGCTGAGAAGGTCTCCGACGGCACGCTCCGCCAAAGCGTAACGATCATAAGGCTCGCGGTTTCTTGGTGACATTGCTGTGTAATCAGTCACGGTAATCCTCCTTCAGCAGCATGACGGTACGCAGGGCGGATCCGGCACTTCCTTCAGCGAGCAGAGAAACGCCAGATACGGGTGATGGAAAGGCAGCGGTCTGAAATTCTTCAAGCCGGACAGATCGGGACTCATAAATTTGTTCTCATCCCGATCCCAATCGAGCTTGGCGTAAAGCATGAAGTGGCCGGAGTACCCATGCCCATTGTGCCCATTGCCGCCCGGTGTTACGGGAGCAGCGGCATTGTTCATGGCAGGCATGGCGCCGCCTGACATGGCAGGCATGGCACCACTGTGCACACTGCTGCCTGCATCACTCGGCTGGCCGTTGCCCTTGCCGTTAGCGCTTGGCAGGAGCTCGATGGTATTGGAGAAAACGATCTCGGTTGGTATTTGCCGATCGGACTGCTTTAGCGTGATCCGCCACTTCTGCTCGCCGTCTCTTGCAGTAATCGTGATCGGATCTTTATGCTCTCTGATCAGCCACCGCACAAGGGCTGAGGAGCCGAAGCGGAAGGCCTCGATGGCTCCTCCGGGAATCGGTACTTCGGCGATCGTATCGCCTCCAACGAGATCGAGTTTGAAACCAGGAGCGTCTTGAAGTTTTGGGAGTCCGTCATCGAGATTCACGTTCGAGAGCACCTCGTCACTGCAACGGAACCTGAGCTCAACCTTCCTCGGGATCCGAAACTCGATCACATCGACGGTGCAGACCTCCCCCAGCCTGGCCTCCAACTTGATCTTGCGGGGGATTCTCTGATCCGGCCACCAGGTGTCATACGCAACGCGGTCCGCCTCGACGAACACGCTCGCATAGTGCGTCGGCATGTGCCCGCCGGCTCGGGTCCCGTTCGGAATCAGCACTTTTTTTTCGCCGGTCATACAAGCGTTGAAATAGTTCAACCCGACAAAATTGACTGTGTACATAGGGGTTCTCCTCTTTCTCCTTACGCATTCGACGTCAACTGCCGATGTTCTGCACCGCTGCCCAAAGTGACGCGGGCACGTCGCCTCGGCGAATCGATTCGAGCTGCGCCTGACGCAGGGCCTCGGCGGCGGAGAGTCCCTCGGCAAGCCTTTCGTGAACACGGGGAAAGAAGATCGACGCCGCCTCGTCATCGATCGGCCAGAGCGTCGCGATCACGGACGGCGCACCGGCCGAAAGAAACCCATGCGCGACGCTGATCACACCTTCCGCCGCACGACGCTCCCCTCGCGCCGTGCTGCAGCCGGCCAGAACGACCACGGACGTTGGGCGGAGATGCAGCCTGGCAATCTCCGTGACTCCAACCCGCCGCTCGTGCCCGTTCTGCCGCAGGACGATCGACGCGGGATCGATGCCGCGGTCGTCTCCGATGGCGTGGCCGGCGAAGTGAATGACGTCCACCTCCGGCGCGCGTTTCATCAGCTCATCGAGCTCGGCGGCATCGTCGGCCAGACGCGTGGCCTTCCGGTAGGCACGCACCACACGGCGCGCCTCGGAGTCAACAAACGAGAGCGCGCCCGCCTCCGCCCCCGGTTCGGAGGCCGAGATGACCAGCGCGGAGCGCGGAGCCACAACGTCTCCCCTCCGTTCCGCGTTCGCCACGAATGCCGCCGCGCTCGGCGCCACCACGATCGCGTGCAGCTGGATCAAAAACTGGCCACGTGCATCCGGCAATGCGCTGAAGGCGACCGTAGAGGTCGCTCCGTCTGGAACGAAGACTACAGTCGCTGCGCCGAGGAGCTGTGGCGCCACCGGCTTGATGAGATGCTGGTAAACAGCCGACGCCTCACTGTTGGGCACGATCGACCGTGCCTGACGCAGAGCCTCTCCCAACGCATCGACCTCGGCCGCGAGTCTTTCGCGTGAACACTCCACGGTCGCCGCCCGTACGCCAGAGGCGTCGGCCGTGAAAATCACCAGCCGCGACGGCAGTGAGGCGTATTCAACGACGACCGTGCGCGCCGGCATCCGCCTGTAATCGAGAATGGGCGAGCGCCCGTAAGCGTCGAGTAACGCACGCGCACGCGCTCTCTCCGCGAATCGAAAGGCTGCCTCCGGGTCGTCGATCGACATGGCCAGATCGATCCCCTCATCAAACAGCTCCTCGGCGGGATGGAAGGCGCCCCAACGCGCTTCTCCCGGCGGCAGCGACCGGCGATGCTGTTCCAGTTCCGCGATGCCCCGCTGAACGTCGGCCATGGCACCGGAAACGTTGCCCGTCTTCCGGCGCGCCCGCGCGCGCTGCAGGAACAGGCCCGGAAGTTTGAGCGGATCGCTCTGCGTCGATTGGTATTCTATCGCTTCGCTGAGCAGTGCATCGGCACCAGCCGGAGGCGTGCCGGAGAGCATGGCTGACGCGCGCAGCTCCGCGACGTGCAGGAATGCGCGATAGGCCGGGTCCTTCGTCCGCGCCATGGCCTGCCGGGCATCGCCGATGTCGGCCAGCGCGCCCTCTTCGTCATTCAGCCGGTCGCGCACCGCCGCCCGAACGAGCGGCGTTGCCGCCAGTTGCAGGTCGTCGTGGAGCCGGTGCGCGATCCGAATCTCGAGGCTCAGGAATGACAGCGCTGTCCGCCATTCGTGACGCAAAATCGCCGCATCGGCGACCGAGGCCACTCCCTTCTCGAGATCGACATTGGACCGTCCGCCAAGGCCACGTAGCGCGGCCAGCCGATACTTCCAGGCGGTGGCGGGGTCTCCGATGCGGTCATAGATAAAGGCGAGGATTCGGCGCACCGCGGAGGCGTTCCCGATCTCGCCGAGCCGGTCGGAAAGGGATGTGCTTTGCTCGAGCAAGGGGATCGCGCCACCCCAGTCACCCAGCGAGGTGCGGCACGTACCGAGCACACGAAGCAGGAGTGCCCGAAAGGCCGGAAAGTCTGTAGAGTCCATGGCGGCGAGCCGCCGGATCTCGTGCTCCGTGTCATCGTGGCGTCCCTGTTCGAAGAGTGCGTTTGCGGCGAGAAGGCGGGCCAGCAGAACCATTGGGCTCTGCGCCTTCTCGAATGCCGCGGCGGCGCCGCGCAGCAACGGTTCGGCGTCGCCGGGGCGGTTCTCGTCAAGCGCCGCCGACCCATCGCGAAAGTCAGAGTGCGCCGATGCCAGCAGTAAGCGCGTCGCGCCGTCGGCGGAGTCGATGACGGCCACGGCTCCCTCGAGCATCCGATCACCTTCGGCGAGCGTGACGGCAGCACCGAGTTGCCGGGCCACGCTCAACTGCCGCTCCGCTTCGCGATCGTCGTGACGAAGAGCGGCCTTTCCCCATCGCCCGAGAACTTCCTTGACACCCGTGCCTCGCGCACCGAACGGGTCGCTCCGAACGACGAGCGTCGCCACCGCCGGATCGTCTTTCATGTGGTCGTACTCGCGGTCGAGCCGATCGAGAAAAGCCTCTTCGGGTGCCAGCGCGTCGAGGTGAGTTCTGGCCTCGGTAGCCCAATCGCTGGTGGAGTCGCTGGCCAGATAGCGCTCCCACCCCTCGCGCGCGTCATCCCTCAGCCCAAGACGCTCGAGCACGAGGGCACGGTTGAAAAGCGCTTCCGGGAATTGATGCTGCTGGGAAAGGGCGCGATCGGACGCCGCCAGCGCGTCTGCGAGGAGCTCCGGTGCATCGTCGTGGAGCGCTGTTTCGTGGAATGCCGCTGAGAGATCGCTCCAGACCGCAGGATCATTCGACTGTTCCGCGGTCGTCCTCAATTTCGACAGTGCTCTCCGAGGGTGCCCGGCCAGTAGTTCAGCCACCGCCTCGGTGTGGCGCGCCGACTGCGTCGACTCGCCGCGAACATTCACGAGAGTCATCCCGATCGCCGTCTTGATGGAGCCACCGGTTGCGGACTCCCCTCGGGTCGCGCGGCGGAAAGGAGCCCAGACGAACCCTCCACTCAACCGAGGCTCGATCGTGCGCGCGTGCGGGCTCGATGCCGAAACGAGCATCGCGAAGTCCGACCCTGCCGAAGGTCGATTGCGCAGTGGCAGCAGGAGAAGGCACGCTGCCGCGAAACCGACAACCGTGGCAACGTGGCGTTTGCGTATCGCAAACCGGCGCCGTTGGTAGTATCCAACCATCAGGGTTGTATCTCCAGCCATTCCCGTCATCTCTCGAAATCGTTAGACGGACCGTTTCACGCAGTTCATCGCAGCACCACCTCCGAAAAGGGGACTGCCACATCGCACGCGAAATCGGTACGGCCGGACGCTTCGAATGTCGGGAGAGGAGTTAAGGATACAACGAAGCGAATGGGATGCTGCACCCGAGGGTCTCACCACAGAGAAGCTCAACCACAGAGGCACTGAGAGCACGGAGAGTCAGATCGGTTTACAGAATCCTGCGGCGGATGCCGTTCTTGAGCACGGGAACATTGAAATTGATGAGCAGACCGAGCCGGCACTTGGCGAGCTTCATGTACGTGATCAATTGCGCCTCATGAAGCGGATTGATCTCGGATGCAGCTTTGACATCGACAACCACGCGGCTCGCAACGAACAGATCGAGCCGATACGCGCAGTCCACCTTCACGCCTTTGTAATCTACCGGCAGAGCAAACTGCCGATCGAAGGGTATATCTCGGAGCGTGAGCTCTCGCGACAGGGCACTCCTCGTACGCCGACTCGAGCAGACCAGGACCCAGCGCGATGGACTTCGATCGCAGCCCCGATGATCTGCTGCGTGACCCGGTTGCTCTCCGCGATCTCTGTGTCTCGGTGGTCGATCGTTGATTCACCCGCGGCAGGCGCGCGTGATCTCGTCGAGCGTCTGCTGCGCTCGGTCCCGTCCGATCAGAACATTCAGCATCGGATGCAGTTCCTCGATGACCTTCGCCACGTCGCTCGCCCGGACCGCGTCCGGCGCGAGGCCGACCGACTTGTCGGCTGCCATCTTCACCGCCATCTTGGCCGTGTGCGGACCGAGATGGACGGCGATGTGCTGTTGAATGATCTCCG
>DATLWH010000710.1:0-5082 GCA_035576505.1 Thermoanaerobaculia bacterium
GCCAAGGTCGGCGACCTTCACAAACGCGAGCACGACAGCGGCGTGCTGGCAACGCAGTAGAATTGATCATGCGCATTGCATCGGGCATTCTCATCGCGCTGGCAGCAGCCGGCTGCGCCTCGCACTCCGCCAACGAACGCCCCGAGCCGAATGTCGTCGAGCTCTGGAGCGTGCCTACGCACTCTTCGGTGAACCTCGATTGCGGCGCCGGCACCATCGCCAAAGGCATCACGCCGCTGCGTGTCGACGTCCCGCGCTACCCCGAGATCTGCACGATCGAGGTTCTCGCCGACGGCTACCGTCCCCTGCGTATGCGCTTCGATCGCGGCCTCGTCCTGCGAGAGGGTCTGCCCCTGCGCGAGGACGAGCACCACCAGCTCGATCAGAGCGCCTCGACCCTCGACATGGTCCTCTTCCCCCTGCAGAACCTCGGCGATCGCATCCAGAACGCCGCCATGCACAAGCTCCGCGCCGACTACCGGCTCGAGCTCAAGCTGGTCCCGCTGCCGCGTTAGCAGGGTGCGCCGGAGTGCTGCCGCCCCGGCGGCGGCTGCCCACCCAAATCACTCCGGCGCCACCGGCACCTGTGCCGTGTCCAGTCTCACGACGGCCGGCGCCTGCTCGCGTTCCCTCGCCGCGGCGAACTTCGCTCGGATCGTCTCCCTCGGGGCCGGAGCTTCCCAGAGCCGGAAGATGCGCAGCATCCAATGTCCGACGACGTTGCTGCGGAAGTAGAGCTCGTGGTCCCACTCCACCTCGGCCATCATCAGGAGACAATCGACCATCTCCTCGTGGCCGCATTCGCTGGCGAAGACCGCCGCCTCCTCGTACTCGACGATGTTGCCGCGCTCCAGGCGGCCGGCGCCGTACATCGGCGCGAACCAGCCGCCGACGTGGCAGAACGCGGCGATGCCGCGGCCGATGCACCAGAAGATCGCTTCGCGAACACGGTTTGGTTTCCCGCCGAGCTGCCGCAGCATGCCGCCCACCAGCTCGCGGTGATGCCATTCATCGGCTTCGATCTCCCGGATGCGCGTACGGTCGGGGCCTTCGCGGACGCTGTGCCAGTGGCCTCGATACGCGTAGCCCGCGGCCAGCTCGCCGGAGTACGCTCCCTGCAGTTGGCGGACGAGTTTTGCGCGTGCGTCGGCGGACATTCGCGGCGATTGTAGCCGCTCCGCTCCATGTATGATTCCGATCCGATGGAACACAACACGGCATTCGTTTTTCCAGGCCAGGGAAGCCAGTACGCCGGCATGGGAAAGGATGTGGCGGAGGCCTTTCCGGCGGCCCGCCGCGTCTTCGACGACATCGACGAGGCGCTCGGCTTCTCCATCTCGCGGCTCTGCTTCGACGGTCCCGATGATCAGCTGAAGCTGACCGAGAACACACAGCCGGCCATCCTGGCCGTCTCGTCCGCCATACACGCCGTGCTCGAAGAGCGCGGGGCCACGCGGCGCGACGTCGTGGCCGGCCATTCCCTCGGCGAATACAGCGCCATCGTCAGCGTCGGCGGGTTGACACCCGCCGAGGCCGCGAAGATCGTCCGCATGAGAGGCCGTTTCATGCAGGAGGCTGTGCCGGTCGGTACCGGCGGCATGGCTGTGCTGATCGGGCCGGCCATCGAGGAAGCGCATGCCATCTGTGACGAAGCAGCCGAGGGGGAGATCCTGGCTATCGCCAACATCAACGCGCCCGGGCAGATCGTCATCGCCGGAACGAAAGCGGCCATCGACCGCGCCATCAACGTTGCCAAAGCACACGGCGTTCGCCGCGCCTTGCCGTTGCCGGTGTCGGCGCCGTTCCATTGCGAGCTGATGAAGCCCGCCGAGGAGCGGCTGCGGCCGATGCTGGAGAGCGCGCACTTCAAGGACCTCTGGATGTCGCTGGTGTCCAACGTCGACGCCTCGCCGATCGGCACCGCTACCGCTGTCCGCAATGCCCTCGTGCGCCAGGTCGCTTCGCCAGTGCGCTGGGTCGAATCGATCCAGAAGATGGTAGCCATGGGCGTGCGGCGCTTCGTCGAGATCGGTCCCGGCAACGTCCTGACGGGACTCATCAAGCGGATCGATGCGTCGGTCGAATTGATCAACGTGTCGGATGTGCCGTCCATCGAGAAATTCGCAGGCTGAAGGAGATGCAGGGGCTGGCCGCCGCACTCCGAAAGGGGAACATGAAAATCGATCTCACCGGCCGTACGGCTCTCGTCACAGGCGCCTCGCGCGGAATCGGGGAAGCGATCGCCTCCAGGCTCGGCGAGACCGGCGCGCACGTGGTCTGCGCCGCGCGGAGTCTCGATCAGGTCGAGCGCGTTGCCGCCGCCATCGTCGCCGGTGGCGGCAAGGCCTCGGCGGTCCAACTCGACATCACCGGCAGCGAGGTTCGCGACCGCATGAAGGCCATCATCGAGCAGCAGGCCATCGACATCCTCGTCAACAACGCCGGCATCACCGACGACGATCTCTTCATCCGCATGAAGCCGGAGGCATGGACCAACGTTCTCCGCACGAACCTCGACTCCGCGTTTCACATCACCCAGGAAGTGATGAAGAAGATGATCCGCGCGCGTTGGGGGCGTGTGATCAACATTTCCTCCGTCGTCGGAATCTCCGGCAACCCGGGACAGGTGAACTACGCCGCGTCGAAGGCCGCGCTCATCGGCTTCACCAAGTCGCTGGCACTGGAGATCGGATCGCGCAACGTCACGGTCAACGCCGTCGCCCCCGGCTTCATCCAGACAGCGATGACCGATGCCATGACCGACGAGGCCCGCAAGACGCTCGAGGAGCGCATCGCCCTGCGCCGCCTCGGCAAACCCGACGACGTCGCCTACGCCGTCGCCTTCCTCGCCTCCGAACAAGCCGCCTACATCACAGGCACGGTGATGAACGTGAGCGGGGGGTTGTACACGTAAGAGCAGCCATCAACCCCCGCCGCTGTGCGCCACAACATCGAGAGCATGTTTCAGCGAGCAACTCCATTCGTGCAGGCGTGAGTCGAGGTGGGCAAGATCAAACTCCGCTTGCTCAAACTCCTCGGAGGATCGCGCAAACGACAGGAATCGCTTCCGGCTGAGGACGAGCTGCGATTGATGACACTCGATGGCCGCCCGTTTGCGCGCGATTTCCTCGGCGCTGAGATCGAGGCGCAAGGCCAGCCGTCCGTGCGGCGCATGGCCATGGATCACGTAAGTAACGACCTTCCGTCCGGATGCGGCGGCGTGTGCCTGCCAGGAGATGGCGCGGTGATCGGCGTGGAGATCGAACGCCGAGGGGAGCACGACCAGCGACGGCTCAAAGTCGTCGATGACCGCGGCCAGCGCATCGCGCACGCGAAGATCGCCGGCGCGTGCCATTCCGGTCAGCGCCGCGTCGGGAAAGCCCAGGAAGTTCGTGGATGCCGGCGACACGCCCAGTGCCGTCAACCCGCGGCGCGCCTCGATGCGGCGCAGCGCGCCCCACTCGGCACGATCACCGTCGCTGACCCACAGCTTCTTCTTCAGGTAACGCAACGGCCACGGGTTGTTCTCGCCGTCGGTGACGAAGACCACGCGCACGTCACCTCCCGCGGCGATGGCGCGCTGAATCAGGCCGCCCGCGGCGATCGACTCATCGTCCGGATGCGGCGCAATGATCAGAGTCCTGTCGAATGCATCCACCGAGTTCTCCGACCCCCGACTCCCGAACCCCGCGTCATATCAAAAGTCGAGATCCTGAAGGTGGAACGGTGAGAAGCCGCGCGCGTAGGCAGGTGCCCACACACAGACTAGCTTCTTACACCCACGCGCGCCAACGAACGTGTGCGTCCCCGCGGCCAGCCGCCGCGCCCCTCGATAGGGCGTGCCGTCCAGCAGGCCCGGGGCATCACCGCGTTTCGACAGGACCACGTAGTCGCCCGGAATGCCGATCGTAAAGGAGCCGTCCGGCTGGAGCCACTGGCCAGACACGCGTAGCCGTCCCACGTTGACGAAGTAGGTACTCATGAAGTCGCGGGCGCGGTCGGGCCACTGCGTTCCGTCCGCCTGCGCGACGTGGCATTCGGTCCGCACGAGATCCTCCGGCACCGTATCCTTCACCAGTCCTCGGGCGATGGCGTTGCGCGTGATGTTCTCGAGGATGAAGTAGTACGGCCTGGGCCGATAGATCATCTCGCCCTTGTAATCCATCACAAGCTCGCCGGGACGGGTCAGGTGCAGAAGCTGCGTCTCCATGGTGATGAACTCGCGCGTCCGGTTCGTCAGCCAGGCCGTGTAGTAGCCGACCGCGATCAGGCAGACGATGCAAAAGGGGAGGAGGGCCCTCACGAGGTGCTTGCCCCGCGTCAGCGGAGCGACGACGAAGATGGCCACGAACGGGAGGAACGGCAGAAAGTCGCGCGGCGAGATCAGAATCCAGAAGCAGTAGAGCGTCACGATGAGGATGGCCGTGGCGACGGCGAAGAAGAAGCGCACGCTCGTCGTCGTCCGCCGATACCGCCACGCCACGCGGACCAGGATGATCATCAGCGGGATGTAGAACAGGCGCGGGATCCAGACCACCGCCGGCGAGCGGGTGAGGGTAACCAGCTCGTTGAAGCGGAAGACGCAGTAGACGAAGTCGCTCCAGGCGCCGTGCCCGATGAAGTAGGTGACGACGATCGCCGGCACGATGACGAGCCCCACCGCGATCGCCACGATGTGGCGCGCCCGGATGGCGATGCCGCGTTCGCGAAGACAGAGAAAGTAGGTGAGGGCGGCGGCGCCGGCGAGCGTGATGAGCAGGAGCGAGGTCTTGAGCGAAACGGACAACGCGCATCCGAGGAGCAGGCCGGCCAGGAAGAACGACGCGGTCGACGGCTCGCCCACAGCCAGCGTCGCCACGGCCAGCATCCAGAACGCGTTCCAGAGATTGTCGGTGCGGAACTCGAGCGACTTCAGAAAGAACGGGGGGATGACGTTGAGCAGCAGTGTCGACCAGACCGCGACGCGCAGGTCATAGAGCCGCCGCGCGATCCTGAACGTGCAGACGCTGACGATGAGCCAGAGGACGACCATCGGCACCCGCATGAAGAGCAGGACGTCGGGCCGCTCTCCGAGCAACCGAA
>DATLWH010000711.1:0-3718 GCA_035576505.1 Thermoanaerobaculia bacterium
GAACGGCCTGCGCGAGACGTCGCGCAGGCCGTTCTTTCGCGATGCCCAGGAACGAAGCCCTCCCTGGGACCGCGGGCGTCCCGCCCGCCGTCTGGCAGGATGTGAGTTGGATCAACAAATCAGGCTTCCGCTCCTGACCCAGGTCTCCCGAGAACGGCGGGCGAGACGCCCGCGGTCCCAGGGAGGCGTGCCGCGCAGGTCCTACAGCGCCCTCCGAAATACTCCCAGCGCGATCCCCATGCACTCCCGCGCCACCTCGGCGTCGTACCGTGCGCCTTCGTCGCGCATGAAGGCATGCTCGCCGTTCACCTCGTGCCAACTGAACCGCGTGCCGGCCTGGCTGAGGGCGCGATACACCGCCAACCGCCCCTCGGCGGGGATGTGCGGATCCTGCCGGCCCCAGAGGATGGTCAGCTCGCCGTGCAGCTCGCCCACACGAGCCAGCGTGTCGGCGTTCTCCCCTTCGCCGATCGTTCCCGAGTGGAGGTCGGTGGGATAGAACGAACAGCACGCCAGAACTTCCGGCTGCAACGCCGCGCGGACGGCCAGGTGTCCGCCGATGCAGAAGCCGGCCGTGCCGATGCGGCCGTTGCACTGCGCATGACCGCGAAGCGCATCGATCACCACGCGCGCGTCGTTGTCGAAGGTGGAGAGCTTCGTCGATTTCTTATACGCGTTCCCCTTGTTCTTGCCCGCGTCGTCGTACCCGAGGACCGTGCCGGGCGGCTCATGCTCGTGATAGATCTCCGGCGCCATCACCACATACCCATGACTGGCGAACTGCACCGAGAGCCGCGCGATCGGCCCCGTCTGCTGAAAGATCTCGGGATAGAGAAGGAGACCTGGAAACGCTCTCTGGCCAACCGGTGCATAGATGTGCGTCCGCATCGGACCGGTAGGGGTGGGGAGGTCGCGGTAGGAGGTCGTGACGAGCATGGCGGGGATTTTACGCGGGGGAGGGCCGGAGCGCTGGCGTCCTCGCCGGCTGGCTCGGCGGCGTCCCGCCGCCGGGTAACGAGCAAATGTCTGGAGTCTTGCCGGGTAGGCGGCGAGACGCCGCCTGGCCAGCCGCCGAGACGGCAGCGCTCCGGCCCTACAATCCCACCCATGCGCACCTCCCTCCTTTCGCTCATCCTTCTCGTCACCGCGGTCTCCGTGCAAGCGACGTCGTATCAGACGAGGTCGGATCGGCATGCGGTCAAGATCGAGGTCGTTCCGACCGAGGGTGGGTCGCGGTTCAACGTCGACATCACCGACGTGGTGACCGGATACACGCTCTGGTCGCCGCACGTGGTTGGCGCGGCCGGCACCGATACGGTGTGGACGGACGATAACGGCGCGTTGCAGATCCGGCTCACGCTGCGCGCGAACAAAGGCGACGTGGACGCGACGGTCGAGTTCAGGGAGAACGGCAGGCTGAGCGAGAGGATGCAGTCGAGCTGGTCGCAGATTCCGCGCCCGGTGCCGCTGCCCGACGTCCCACTCAGCGTCGGCGGCGACGTGAAGGCGCCGCGGCTGATCCACCGCGTCGAGCCGCTCTATCCGGAAAAGGCACGCAAAGCGCGCATCAGCGGCATCGTCATCGTCGAAGCGCTCGTCACCCGCGAGGGAAAGGTGAAGGATGTCGTCGTCCGCAAGTCGCTGCCGCCCCTCGACGAGGCGGCGCTGGCCGCCGTGAGGCAGTGGACGTTCGAGCCAGGAACGCTCAACGACCGGCCGGTCGACGTGTACTTCAACCTCGTGGTCAACTTCTTCCTCACGCCGTCGAAGCCGTAGGGGATTGATTGGAGGCGGGAGTCGGGAGCGGCGGGAGTCGGGAGTCGGGGGTCGGGAGTCGGAGTCTCAGAGCGACGTCGAATTTCCTCGAATTTACTGGTCTCCGACTCCCGACTCCCGACCCCCGACTCCCGACTCCCGACCGCTTACAATCCGCGGGTGGAGGTACGGCCATGCGTCGCTTTTTCATCCTCATCCTTCTTCTGACCTCGGCGGTAGCGGTGCATGCGGCCTCCTACGAGGCGCGTTCACCGCTGCACGCGATCGCGTTTGACGTCGTTCCCGTGAGCGATTTCGACCTACGATTCGACATGACGATCACGGACGTTGCCACGGGCCATGTGCTGGCCGCACCGCACCTGGCGGTCAAGCGCGGGCACGTGCCCGCGGAGACGCAGATCGTACTTCGCGATCTCGTGATCCGTGTACGCGTCGGAGAGATGGGAGGGCGACTCGTCGCCAACGCCGACTTCCAGCAAGGCGAGAGCGTCATCGACTCGATTCAGACCTCGTGGTCGACCGGACCGCGAACGGTGGTCGTTGCAGATCATGACGGCCCGCTTCGCGTGGGAGGCGACGTCAAGGCTCCCGTGGTCGTCAATCGGGTCGAGCCTCTCTACACCGATGAGGCGCGCAGGGCCGGCATCAGCGGCATCGTCATCCTCGAGGTGGTGATCGATCGCAACGGTGTCGTGACGAAAGCCGACGTCCTCAAGCCGCTGCCGTTCGGTCTCGACCAGGCCGCTGTTGACGCGGTGAAGCAATGGAAGTTCAGGCCGGGCACTCTCAACGGGGTGCCGGTCGATGTCATTTTCAATCTCACCATGAACTTCAATCACATGTCGCCGCCGCAGCCGCGTTGACCCCCGGTATCATTGCGCGCATGCAAAATGAGAACGACGGCAACGGCGTCAATCGGAGACATTTCCTGGAGCTGGCGGCGCTCGGTTCGGCGCTGGCGCTGGCAAAGCCGCTGAGCGCAGTGGCGCAGACGGCGCCTGCGGCCGCGACTCCGGAGCTCGAGGAGATCACGATCGGCGAGCTTCAGGATGGGATGGCCAGCGGACGCTGGACGGCGCGCTCGATCGCCGAGGGTTACCTCGGCAGGATCGAGGCGATCGACAAGCACGGGCCGGCCATCAACTCCATCATCGAGCTGAATCCGGAGGCGCTGGCAATCGCTGAGGCCATGGATCGCGAGCGGAAGGCTGGTCATGTGCGCGGGCCGCTGCACGGCATTCCGGTGGTCATCAAAGACAACATCGACACGGCCGATCGGATGGCCACGTCGGCCGGCTCGCTGGCGCTGGCGGAGAACCATGCCGCGCGCGACGCCTTCGTGGTGTCGCGGTTGCGCGAGGCCGGCGCGGTGATCCTCGGCAAGACGAATCTGAGCGAGTGGGCGAACTTCCGCTCGACGCACTCAACGAGCGGCTGGAGCGGACGCGGCGGGTTGACGCACAACCCCTATGTGCTCGACCGCAATGCCTGCGGATCGAGCTCCGGCACCGGCGCGGCGGTCTCGGCGAACCTGGCGGCGATCGGCATCGGCACGGAGACCGACGGCTCGGTGGTCTGCCCCTCCTCGGCGTCGGGACTGGTCGGCATCAAGCCGACGCTTGGCCTCATCAGCAGGGCCGGCATCATCCCCATCGCGCACAGCCAGGATACGTCCGGCCCGATGGCCCGCACCGTGCGCGACGCGGCCATCCTCCTCGGCATTCTGACCGGAGCCGACGAGCGCGATCCCATCACGCAGGCCAGCCGCACGAAGGGGCATGCGGACTACACGCGCTTCCTCGATGCCGGCGGCCTCAAAGGGGCGCGCATCGGTGTGGCGCGTCAGTTCTTCGGTTTCAACGACGCCACCGACCGTTTGATGAAGGAGGCCATCGCCTTGATCAAGAGCCTCGGCGCGACGATCGTCGATCCGGCCGACATC
>DATLWH010000712.1:0-5863 GCA_035576505.1 Thermoanaerobaculia bacterium
AGCAGGATGCCGATCACACCCTGGACCTGCACGGGGGTACCGACGCCGATCGTGTCGCCGACCGAGACTTCGTAGCAGCCGAGATCGAGGAGGCGCGCAGAGACTTCGAGCACCTTCTCCGGAGCAACGTCGCCCTCATACGGACAACCGAAGGCGGTCGATACGTAGCCCCGTACGCGCATCCCCCCGGCACGCGCACGGTGTGCGACCGGAACGTAGTTGGCGAACGACTCGTAGATCGACATGTTGATGTTGCGGGTGTTGAACGTCTCCGATGCCGCGGTGAAGATGGCGATCGACTTCACACCCGCTTCGATGGCGCGTTCGAGCCCTTTCATGTTCGGCACGAGCACGGGGTAGTCCACTCCGGGGTCCTTGGGGATGTTGCGATAGACCTCCGCGGTGTCGGCCATCTGCGGGACCCATTTCGGGCTGACGAAGGCCCCCGCCTCGATCGTGCGCAAGCCGGCGTCGGCCAGCGCGGTGATGTAGTCGATCTTGGCCTCGGTCGGGATCGTGACCTTCTCGTTCTGCAGCCCGTCGCGCGGGCCGACTTCGACGACGTGAACGTGGTCGGTTGTGATCTTCATGACAGCGTCACCAGATCCAAACCGGGTTGCACGAGCTCCCCTTCCTTGCAGTTGATCGAAGCGACGGTGCCGTCGCTCGGCGCGGTGAGCTGATGCTCCATCTTCATCGCTTCGAGAATCAGCAGCGGGGTGCCCTTGGTCACCTTGTCACCGACGGCAACCAGAATCTTCAACACCACGCCCGGCATCGGGGCGCTCATGGAGTGGTCGCGGTGCTTGGCGCGTGCGCGCAACCCTTTGTCGGCGACCTCGGCGATCCAGATCTCGCCGTCATACGCGAAGCTGACCTCCGTTCCTTCGACAATGAAGGGAACGAGATGCGTGCGGCCGTCGACGCGCAACTCGGCTTCGGCGCCGCGGACGGCGATGAGCTCGACCTCGTGATCGCCGACGCGGAAACGGCTGCCGTCGCGCTCGAGGTTCAGCTCCCGCGACTGGCCGTCAATCGTGATGACTTTCTCGGTCACGATTCGAGTTTATCGCGACCACGGAAAGGCCGAAGCGATGCCCTGCGATCGCCCGGGATTAACCAACTCGCTTCTTGGGAGGAGTTTTCCCGGACACTCGTTCCTGAACCCATAGGTTCAGGAGGGTCTCGGGAGAGACACCTTGAGCATCAGCGGCTGTCCGGAGTTGCCGAGCAAGGTTTCGCTCTAGCGGAAAATAGATCGAGGAGCTCCCGACATCCACTTCGAACTCCGCGGCGCGCGTCTGCCCCCAGTGGTCGCCGAGATCGTGACTGTCCCAGTACTCACCGATCGCAACGTATGACGAGGCGTCAGAAATGGGTGTTTTACGTTCGCTCATATCGTTTCCGTTCTGCGGCGGTCATGTCCCGGGCCGATACTGGCAATGCCCGACCACCAGTCTTGTGAACGAAGAATACGACGAGATACCTTCCCTCGTCAGTCTGCCCCATTGCGGAGTAGACGTTCTCCCCTTCCCGATGGCCTCTCTCGACGAACCGAAACTTCGGCTTTCCTTCGAAGACCTCAACCACCTCAGATTCGTGGACCTGGTGCTTTCGAAGTAGCTTATCGAGAATCTCCTCGAGCCAGACGAAGCCAACGATTCGCACGCCCGGCGATTCTCGCCGATCCGCCGACTAATGGCATCTCGTTGAATGATGAATCGAGAGAACAAGTGAGTCGCAGGAGCTACGTCGTCAACGCGAGTACCTCGACCCCGGAGAATCGATCGGAACGCCGCTTGCGCAGCGCGGACAGGCCGATTCATCGTACGTTTCGAGCGCCAGCGTCAGCAGCGATGCATAGGGCGCGTCGAACGGGTTATCTCTGCCGCTGCGGTTGAGGATCGAGGCGAAACCGGCCACGCGCCCGCCGAGGCGTTGAACGACCGCGGCAGTCTCACGCGTCGACTTGCCGGTGGTCACGACATCTTCGACGATGACAACCGGCTCCTCCGGAGCGATTCGAAACCCGCGCCGCAGCGTCATCTCCCCCTCTTTGCGCTCGGTGAACACCGACGGCAGACCGAGCGCTTCGGCCACGGTGTACCCGATGATCACGCCCCCGAGAGCGGGGGCGACGATCTTCGCCGGCCGCATCTCGCCCAGCTTTGCCGCCAGCGCTTCGCCGATCGCCTTTGCGTTGCGGGGATGCTCGAGCAGCAGCGCGCACTGCACGTAGCCGGGGCTGTGCAACCCGGAGGAGAGCCGGAAGTGCCCGCTGAGCAATGCGCCCGTTTCGCGAAGGAGTGCGGCAACATCGAGCGCCATGTCCGGCGAGAATAGAATGGCGCGAGGAGCGAGCGCAAGATGGGTGAACTGACAGAGAAGATTCGCGCCGAGCTTACCGCGGCGATGAAAGCGCGCGATGCGGAGAGACTTTCTACGCTGCGCATGCTGCAGTCGTCGTTCAAGTATCAGCAGATCGAATCGGGTCACGAGCTGAGCGACGAGGAGGCAATGGCCGTCATCCGCAAAGCGGTCAAGCAGCGCCTCGATTCGATCGAACAATTCACGAAAGGCAACCGCCCGGAGCTGGCCGACAAAGAGCGGAGGGAAATGGAGCTGCTCAAAACCTGGCTCCCCCCCGAGCTGACCGACGAAGAGATCGAAGCCGGAGTCCGCGAAATCGTCGCCGCCACCGGCGCCCAGTCAAAGAAGGACATGGGCAAAGTGATGAAGGAAGCGTCCACGCGATACAAGGGGAGGGTGGATGGGAGGAAGTTGCAGGAGATCGTTGGTAAGTTGCTGGTTTCGTAGGTCGTTGGTAGCTGGGTGGCTGGGTTACTGAGTTGCTGAGTTACTCGGTTACCAGGCTGGCGAGTTGCCAGGTGCCACTCCATTCGGTAATGCTTCGACGCCGCTACGCTTGCAACCGACAACTCGGCAACCAAACAACTGAGCAACCCCGTAACCAGGAACCCAACACCACATGCTCACCCCATCCGAACGCGCACGTTACGCCCGCCACCTGATCCTCCCGGATGTCGGTGAAGCGGGGCAGGAGAGGCTCAAGGCTGGGTCGGTGCTGGTCGTCGGGGCGGGAGGGCTTGGCAGCCCGGTCTCGCTCTACCTCGCCGCGGCCGGGGTCGGACGCATCGGACTCGTCGACTTTGACGATGTCGATGCCAGCAACCTTCATCGGCAGGTGCTGTACGGCACATCGGACGTGGGCCGGCCGAAGCTGGAGGCGGCACGCGCGCGGCTGCACGACCTCAATCCCGAGATCACGATCGAGACGCATGGAGCGGCGCTGACCTCGGACAACGCGCTGGCCATCGTTACGAAGTACGACGTCATCGTCGACGGCACCGACAACTTCTCCACCCGCTATCTCGTCAACGACGCCTGCGTGCTCCTCGGAAAGCCGAACGTCTACGGTTCGATCTTCCGCTTCGACGGTCAGGCCTCCGTCTTCTCCGCGCGGGAAGGCCCCTGCTATCGATGCCTCTACCCCGAGCCACCGCCGCCGCATCTGGTCCCTTCGTGCGCGGAAGGTGGCGTCCTGGGCGTACTGCCAGGCGTCATCGGCACGATTCAGGCGACCGAAACGATCAAGCTGCTCACCGGCATCGGAGAGACGCTGGTCGGCCGCCTGCTGCTCTTCGATGCCTTGCGGATGTCGTTCCGTACGTTGCGCCTGCGCCAACAGCACGATCAGCACGCCGCGATCATGGGACTCATCGACTACGACCAGTTCTGCAATCCAGCCAATCTGCACGAAGTCACGCAGCTTGCGGACGGTGCCGTGGTCGTCGATGTCCGCGAGCCGTACGAATGGGATGCGGGACACATCGAAGGCGCGCGCCTGATCCCCCTGGGCGAGCTGCCGAATCGCTTGAGTGAGCTCCCGCGCGACGCCGACGTTGTCTTCTACTGCCAGACTGGCGGCCGCTCCGCCCGTGCCCTCGACATCGCCCGCGATGCCGGTCTGACCCGCGCCAAGCACCTGAGAGGCGGATATACGGGCTGGGTGCGGCGGTAGGAACGTACCGGCGCGTCCTGGCGCTCTCAGTGATGAAACAAGACTGCGGTGATGGCGATGGTCAGCGCTGCTGACCAGAGCATGCTGAGCACGCGCCACGACTGACGTCCGCCGCGGAGGTCCGATGTGGTCTCGATTACGAAGTGTTTGATCTGAGTCATGGGAATCCCCTTCTCGTCTGTTTTTCCTGCTCGTTCGGCAATCAGTTGTTGATGGTGCTGATCGTTCCGCCCTCGCTCTGGGCCGGAGCGGACGAGGCAACCTGCAGCGGCACGGTCCGCGTACCGAAGGCGTCGATCGGCCACACATCGAGCGGCAAGGTCCGTCCGTTCGCGGCCAGATACACCCTGCCGCCGCCGTTTGCGACGAGCTCGATCCAGCCGCTGGCCGGAACCGTGTAGCTCGCTCCTTCGTAGGAGAACGTCGCGCCCACAGTCCCGACGAATCGGTACGACACCGCGCCGGCATGGCACACCGGAATCGGAGCAGGAGCGTGGTGGAGAAGAGCGGCGAGCGTGATTGCGTGCAGGATGTTCATGCCCGACCCTTAGTCCAAGGCCGGTACCATGCACGATTCTTTGTAGAATCAGTAACTTAGCTCCGTTTTGTGCCTTTCATCTGTTGTGGAACTGCACAGCTGTGTGATTTCCGGACAGATTGGAGACTTCCGTCAACGCGGTGGCCGCGTAACTGCCTCGTTGGGAATGAAAACGAGGCTGGCTCAGCCGACCAGCACTGTAGACCAGCTACCGCGTGGCAATGGCGGGGGGCCGCGTGGCGCCGAACATCACGACGATCGACTTTCCGATCCCGCGGCGCATGGTCATGCCGTCGATGATGGCAATGCCGCAGTCTTCGAAGTGCGCCGAGAGGATGTTGGCGCGGTGGCCCGGCGACTCCATCCATCCGGCCACGAGCAGCTCGGTCGTTTCGAAGCCGGTGGCGAGATTCTCCCCCGCGTAATGGAACTCGTAGCCGTGCGGCTCGAGCCAGGTGAAGGGCGAGCGGCCATCGGGCGACTCGTGCGCCCAATAGCCCTGATCCTCCATGTCGCGCATCCGGTCTTCAGCGGCGGCATCGAGGCGCAAATCCTCCCGCAGCGGCGGAAGATTGTGTGCAGCGCGGTACTCGTTCATGGTGGCGACGACCGACGCTCGCGTGATGTCCGAGGCGAGCGCCGGCGCCGCAACCAGCAGAAGCAGGGTCAGGAACCGTTTCATGGACAGTTATTTTGCCTGAGCCGCGAGCATTTGTGGAGTGGTGGCCGGCTGATTTACCAGATCTGTGTATTCAAAGAGTGCCGTTGAGAGGTATCGCTCGCCCGTGTCGGGAAGAACGACCACGACCCGCTTGCCCGCACCGAGCTCCTTGGCGATCTCGATTGCAGCCCAGGCGATGGCCCCGGAGGAGATGCCGACAAAGATGCCCTCCTCCTTCGACAAGCGCCGCGCCGTCGTCTGCGCGTCGTCCCAGGTGACGTCGACGATGCGGTCGACGACCTTGGGGTCGTAGATGGCCGGGACCATGCCCGCGCCGATGCCCTGCAGCTTGTGGGGGTTGTGCGTGCCCCCTTTGAGTACCTGTGACTCGACCGGCTCGACAGCGACGATGAGCGTGTCCGGCTTTTCTTTCTTGAAGACCTGGCCGACACCCGTGACGGTGCCGCCGGTTCCGACGCCGGCCACGATGGCGTCGACCTTGCCGTCGGTATCGCGGAGGATCTCCTGCGCCGTGGTCTCTCGGTGGATTTTGAGGTTGGCCGGGTTATCGAACTGTTTCGACAACCACGATCCTTTGGTGTTCGCCGCGTACTCCTCGGCG
>DATLWH010000713.1:0-2522 GCA_035576505.1 Thermoanaerobaculia bacterium
GCGCTGCCCGAAGTACTGCACCATCCCGATGATCACCGGCACGGAGGTCAGAGACCAGAGCGCCATCGGGCGGTTGATGCGCAGCATCATGACGAAGGCGCCGATCACGACGATCAGCGAGGAGAGGGCATGCATCACGGCCGGCCCGATCAGCATCCGCACCGATGCCAGGTCGTTCGTGGCGCGGGAGAGCAGATCGCCGGTACGCTGCTCCTGGTAGTAGGCCACCGGCAACGCCTGCAGGTGTCCGTAGAAATCGTTGCGCATCTCGTATTCGATGCGCCGCGACTCGCCGATGATGATGCGCCGCTGCAGGAAGAGAAAGAGCCCTTCGAACAGCGTCGCACCGATGAGCAGGAGTCCGTAGCGGACGAGCGCTCCGCGCGTGACCGCGACCCTCAATTCGTTGACCGCGCCGCCGACGATGAGCGGCTTGAGCAGCGAGAACCCCGCCGACGCCATCACGCAGAGCCCGCCCAGCGTCAGCGCCGGTTTATGTCGGCCGAAGTAGTGAAAGAGGCGGCGAAGCGGAGACATGGGAGGCAATGTTGAGTGGTGAACGTTGAATGTTCCGTGTTGAATCCCGCTTCGCATCATTCAACATTAATCACCAGAGTTTCAACACGGGCTCGGTCCGCGCAGGTGTGCCGCGATGAATTTCGCAGCCTCCCCGGGAGAGAGGATGTCTGTGTCAATCGCCAGCTCGGCGGCCGGCATCGGAAGGTCAAACGCTCCCCGGGCCTCCAATTCACGATAGAGCGCCACATCACGGAGCTTGCCGAAGGCCTCCCGGGACGGATCCCCGAGCCGATGCTCGATCTCCTTCGGCTCGCAACGGAGCTCGATGAGGCGTAGCGCGCCCCCGCACTCCTGTACGCGAAAGGCAAGCATCGGCAGAAAGGCTTCGTTCACAGTCCGTTCGGGCGCGAAGGTGAGAATCAATCCCGGCAAACCGGCGGAAAGGGCCATTTCCACCGCATCGAGCCATAGCTTCTCCCGCATGGCCACAAACGGCGGACTTCCAAACGGAAAGAGCGCCTCCACCAGATCGACGACGGCGTGATTGTGCAGAAGACGGAATCCGGTCTCCTCGGCCAGATCGCTGCCGACCGTGAACTTGCCGACGCCGGGTCGGCCGAACAAAAGGACTACCTGCCGTCTCACAGGGGGCTCAGCATAACCCTGGCCGCCCGGCAATTTCAGCCAGGCGCCTCTTCCACCCCACCCTTCCCTCCGTCATCCTTCAACGGCAGCTTCTTCATCTCCTGCAACGTAATCCGCAGAACGCTGCCAAGGGTGAACCCCTGCGGGAAGCAGTGCGGGATGCGCACGCCGGCACCGCTGAGCTCGAGAAAGTCGAGGGGAGGCTTACGCCTGGCCAGCACGAAGACCAGCTTGCGCGGGAGGTCTTCGCGGTCGTCGGCATTGAGGTGGAGCGGTTGCAGGTAGTAGCCGAAGTGCATTGTTCTCAGCGCCGGCACTCCGCCGGCGAACTCCGGGAGCGTCACGCTGAGGCCCAATGCGCCGAAGATCCAGTTCTCCTGCGCGAACTCGCCGCGCCAGAAGTCCTCTTCTTCCGGGGTCAGATGTTCGAGACGCATCAGCGCACGCGGTCGATGAACTGCGCAAATTTATCGCGGCCGAAGTAGCCCATGGTGCGGTCGCGTACGCTGCCATCCCCGGCGGCGATGACAATGGTTGGAAAGCCGTTCACGCCATATCGGTCGAGGAGCTCCTGCACGCTGCCGGCGTTGTGCCCGTCTTCGCGTTGGCGATCGACGACCTTGACGGCGATATAGCGGCTATTGATCTTCGCCGCCAGATCGGGGTCCATGAAGACTTCACGCTCGAGCTGGTGGCAGGGGCCGCACCATTCTGCCGAGAACTCGTACAGGATCGGCCGGTGTGTCCCCCTTGCCATTCCCGCGGCCAGAGCGGGATCGGTCCAGTGCACGAGATCGACATCAGCCATGGCCGGATACTTCCACGACACGATGCGCGCAACGATCAGCAACGCCGCGAGAAGCGGTAACCACACGGGCAGGGCTCGTTGCTTGGTCCGGTCGAAGGTCAGGTTAGTCTGCACCGTAGGGCACCTCCCGCCTCGAGAATACGACGCACGCCAGAAGCAGCGCGACGGAAGAGTTCGAAAGCATCATGATGATCCACCCGCGGTCGAAGGGAATGAACGGCGTGTCAGGGAAAAGGTTCTTGTTGATGGTGCCCATCGCGTCGATCACGCCGGGATGGGCGCGCAGAAATGCGCCAACCGCGGCCATCTCGCCACTCACGGCGTTCTTCACCATGCTCAGCAAGCCGAAGATCATCGGCACCAGAATCTGGGCGCCGATATAGATGCCGATGTTCACGTACGACCGCGAGAAGCTGCCCAGGAAAGCCAGCAGCGAACAGACGAAGAGCACCTTCAGCGCGGCGACGAGAGCCGCTGCGGCCGCGGTGCGCCAGACGATGGGCGTGCCGGCGATGAGACGTCCAATGACGTCGCTGGCGAACATCACAGC
>DATLWH010000714.1:0-3847 GCA_035576505.1 Thermoanaerobaculia bacterium
TGGACGGTCGATGGCGGCCAGATCGTCGGCGACGCGTCCGGCGACCACATCACCATCGCTCTCGGCACGAAGACGACCGCCACCGTGTCGGCCACGATGACGGCAGACGGTTGCCTGTCGAGTGGCACCGGCGTCATCGCGCTGCAGGATCCCTTCACCATCAACCTTGCCGCGATTCCGCCGGCCCGCGCCAGCGAGCCGCTGACGATTCTCTGGGCATACGTGAACGGTTCGCCTGCGCAGCAGACCATCTCCGGCGTTGATTTCGGGGTCGTCACCCTGGCGCCCGGCGCGCGAAGCTACACCTACACGCCGCAGACGAGCGGCAATAAGCAGATTGTCATCGACGCCGGCCTGGCGACGCCGTCCAGCACTCCGCCCGTGACGCCGAGGCGGCGCTCGGTGGCGAAGAGTCCCGTCAGCGCGTCCTCTTGTTCCGTCGTACACACCGCGGCGTCGTACACGGTGAGCGAGTGTGTGGACCCGACTGTGGTCATCGATGGGCCGGACTCCGTGACCACCGGGAGCAGCTTTCAAATCAGCGTCCGCGCGCAGTTGGGGGCGGTGGCGACATGGACGATCAGCAACGGCTCGCCCGCCACGGCAACGGGAGAGAGCGTAATGATCACGGCAGGATCGAGCGGCACGGTTGACGTCGCCGTGCGGCTCACGCGCGGGGCCTGCGCCGGCCGTCTCGACCGCAGCATCGCCATCTCGGCCAAACCGGTCTGCAATAACCCGATGGCCACTGTCACTGCCGGCCCCGTCTCGTGCGGATCCGCGATCGTGAACGCCACCTTCACCGGCATCCCTCCCTTCCAGGGGGTATGGTCGGACGGCAGTCTGATCAACACCAGCAAGACGGCGATCGCCCGCACGGTCACAATGCCCGGCAACTACAGCATCATCCGTTTCGAAGACGCCGCCTGCGAAGGTACCTCGTCCGGTGTGGCCGTGCTGCCGGCGCTCGGTCCGACGGCGACGGTCATCGGGAAGGCGAATAATTGCTCCGGGGTCGACTCGGTCACCGTGCAGTTCGACGGCAAGCCGCCCTTCTTCGTGCGCTGGGGCGACAATACCTTCTCCACCATCAATGACATGCAGGTCGTGAAAACCTTCACGAACCAGGAGGGGACGAACACGCTGATGAGCGGGCGCGACGGCACCAACTGCACCTTGACGATCTTGAACGACGTGCACTGGCATCGGACGCCGAAGATGCATGTCGAACAGTACTGCAACGGACGGGACTTCGATAACGTCGTGACTCTCGCCGTCCCGGTCAAGGACTACACATCTCCGCTCTCCGTCACGTGGAGCGACGGGGTGACGACGACCGATCCCTACGACCCGGTATACCGTGACGTCAAACCCCCTGAGACGACGACCTACTCCGTGGTCAACGCGCACGATAATTACTGCAGCGCAATCTTCGATGGACCGTCGTCCACCACGGTCTACGCCAGCCCTATCCCCGACATATTGCTCGGCGGTAGTGCGGTCTGCACCTTCTCGATCGCCACTGCCACGCTTCGCACGCCCCCACCCGCCAATGCGACGATCAACTGGTATATCACCGGAAACGGCATCATCCTCGGCGGCCAGGGGACGAATACAATCCGATACGAATCCGGCTCCAGCGGTCTGCTGACGGTCGGCTGCACATTCACATTCCCCGGCGATCTCTGCCCGACCTCGAAGGCATGGACGCAGGATGTCGGACTCGATCCGGTGGCGACGATGTCGCTGGAGAAACCGCAGATCCATGCTGGTGAGTCGGTTCTGATCACGTTCACGGTGAACAGCGGCACGACGGCGTCCTTCAGCGATCCTCTCAACGACAGCATCAAGCTGGTGGCGGGCTGCCTTCCGAACACCGCGTGCCAGGCCCTGTATACGAGCTCCCACGGGCCCGCGGAAACGTGGGTCACCATGGCGTTGACGAGTTACTGTATCGGCAAGAAGACGGTGACGATACCGCTGTCGATCGTGCCGTGAAGTCTCAGCCCGCTCATTTGCCTTCCCGGTTCTTCCGGTCAAGAAGCTTCGCGCACGCGTAGACGGCACGCATCACTGGAGTGTCGACGCCGGTGCGCTCGCCCAGCTCGACCACGGCGCCGACGACTTCGTCGAGCTCCAGCGGACGGCGGGCTTCGAGGTCCTGCAGCATCGACGTCTTGTGCTGGCCGACCTTCTCCGCGCCGGCGATGCGCTGATCGATCGAGACCAGCAGCTCGATGCCGAGCTTGCCGGCGACGGCTTCGACTTCCGTCATGAGCTCGCGGATCACGCGCGCGGTCCGCGGGTCGCGCGCCATCTCGGCCAGCGTGGCCCCTGTCAGCGCGCTGACGGGATTGAACGACGCGTTGCCGAGGAGCTTGACCCAGATCTCCTGACGGATGCGCGTGGAGATCGGGGCGCGGATGCCTCCGGCGATCAGCGCCTCGGCGATGCGTTTGCTCCGCTCGGAGCGGCTGCCGTCCGGCTCCCCCAGGCTGAGGCGATTCCCCTCCACATGGCGGATCACCCCCGGCCCTTGCAGCGTCGTGGCGAAGTACGCGATCGATCCGATCACCTGTTGCCGCGGAATGTTCCCGGCAATGATGCCGCCGGGATCGACGCTCTCGAGAGGCGTGTCGGAGTACCACCAGGGGATCCCGTTCTGCGTGCTGACGACGACCGTGTCGGGGCCGATCATCGGCCCGAGCCTGGCGGCCAGCTCCGGCAGTGCGTGCGCCTTGACGCCGAGGAAGATGACGTCGGCGCCGGCGATCGAAGCGAGATCGCCGGTGATGGCCGGATGCACCTCGAAGTCGCCGTCCTCGTGCAAGACGCGCAGGCCGCGCGCCTGCATGGCCTCGAGATGCGCGCCGCGCGCGAACAGCGTCACGTCGGCGCCGGCGCGGGCCAGGCAGGCGCCGACGTAGCCGCCGATCGCCCCCGCTCCCGCAACGGCGAACCTCACGTCTGTCCGCCTCGGTAGGCCGCGGCCACGACCCGCCGCTGCAGCTTGCCGGTGGCCGTGCGCGGAATGGACTTGACGATGTGAATCGTCTTCGGCGCCTTGAAGTCGGCCAGCCGGTTCCTGCAGTAGGCCAGCAGTTCCGCCTCGCTCGTGCTCGCGTCGTCGCGCAGCACAACCGCCACCGCCACTTCCTCTCCCCACATGCGGTGGGGAACGCCGAACGTAACCGCCTCCGCCACGGCGGGATGGGCCATCAGCACTTCGTCGATCTCCCGCGGCGAGATCTTCTCGCCGCCGCGATTGATCAGCTCCTTGATGCGCGCCACGAGCGTCAGGTAGCCGTTCGCGTCGAGGAATCCCTGATCGCCGGTGCGGAACCATCCATTCGTGAACGACGATGCGTTCGCCTCCGGATTGCTCTCGTATCCGGCGATCACATTCGCCCCCTGGATGACGACCTCGCCATGTTCGCCGGGCGCGAGCAGTTTGCCATCCTCGTCCATGATGCCGATGCGCACGCCGGTTCCCGCCCCGACCGAGCCCGGCTTGCGCTCGCCGGGAGGGAGCGGATTCGACGCCATCTGATGCGAGGCCTCCGTCATCCCATACGCCTCCAGCACCGGTACGCCGAACGCCGTCTCCATCGATTGCATCGTCTCGGGAGCGAGCGAGGCGCTGCACGAGCGGATGAAGCGCAGCTTCTCGGTGCCGGCCGGGCGCCGCGACGGATCGGACGGATCCCCGGCGCGCGCGAGCAGCAGCTGATGCAGCGTCGGGACCGCCGAGTACCACGTGACGTTGTGATCGCGCGCGGTCCGCCAGAACGACAGCGGGCTGAACTTTGCCGGCACGACGACGGTGCCGCCGGAGGCGAAGGTCGCG
>DATLWH010000715.1:0-5197 GCA_035576505.1 Thermoanaerobaculia bacterium
AGGCGAGAGGGAAGAGGAGGAATGGGATCGCCGGCACAAGATAGCGAGGTCCCACGCTCCAGCCCCCGTGCCAGTTCGGATATCCCGAGTAGAAGAGGATCAGTGCGGCAGGGACGAGCACCAGTGCCAGGAATGCCTCCCGAGGCAATCCTCGCCATGCGCGAGGAAGGGCGAAGAGCGCCACGAGAAGGATAGGAGCGAAGACGAACAGCCCGCGCGACGGATCGAACAGCAGACGAAGCAGCGTCGATGGCTGCGGCAGGCCGATGCCGAATACCCCCTCCCGCGCCATCGACCGGAACTGCGCGTTGCGCTCGTTGCCGGAGGAGAGGGCGAAGACGCTGCCGAAGAGCAGTCTGTCGTAGATCGCCAGTCCTATGGCGAACGGCAGCGCGCCGGCGATGATGCGCGGCGCGCGCCGCCACGCGCAGGCTAAGAGCACGAGGGCGGCGATCGCGCAGGGATATTCGGAGATGGTGGCCAGACCGAGCAGTGCACCCGCGGCATATGCATAGCGCGCGTCGTTGTGCTCGTTGAACAAGAACGCCCACGCCCCGAAGAGCGCCGCGGCCGTCAACGCGTGGGAGAAGTTGAGCAGGCCGTAGGCGAAGAGCGGCGTGGCGAAGAGGAGCGCGAGAACGATTACCTCGATCCGTTCGGGAGAGGCTCCGCGCCGCGCCGCCGCCCGCGCCACCGCCCACGCCAGGAGCAGCAGCGGCACCGTTGCGGCGAGGAGTCGCATCGCGTTCGCGGTCATCCGTATCGTGGCCGCTGACGGCGCCCCCGCGATCGTCCGCGCCAGCGCGTATGCAGGCAGGCCGGCCAAGGCTGCTCCCGGAGCCTTGTTCGAGTAGATCCGGCCATCGACCTCCGACGCATCCTCGAAGGCGTTTCCGCCGAGAAGCGGGAGGAGGGGGGTGATCTCGAACGAGTGGAACTCCACGAGTGAGGCGGCGGTGGCCCAGCGGCTCATCTCGTTCGGCGAGACAAAGTGGGGAAATACGGGGATGACGATGAGAGCGAGGAGGGCGTAGAGGATCGCCGGGATCGGGAGTCGGGAGGCTGGAGTCGGGGGTCGAAGATCAGCGGCTCGTTCCGATCCTCGGTCTTCGACCCCCGACCCCCGACTCCCGACCCCCGTCATTCCTTCAGCCGCTCCCGAAGCTCCTCGCTCACTTCGACGCCGTCCGCCTCGCAGGCGCGGGCGATCGACTCGAACGCTTCGCGGCGTCGTCCCTCACGCAGCATCGGCAGAACGCCGGCAGCGATGATGCCGTCGAAGAAGCGCTTGCGGTCGATGTCGGTGGGGAGCACGCGTTTGGCTGACTTCCGCAGGGTGCCGAGCAGATCATTCACTTCCGCGTACTCCGGCCCGATCGTCCGCTGGAGGTCTTCTTTCAGCGTCCGCCCCAGCGCCGGCGATTTGCCGCCGGTCGACACGGCGATCTGGATCGAGCCCTTTTCGATGATGGCCGGAACGATGAACTCGCAGAGGTGCGTGACGTCGACGACGTTCACCGGTACCCGCCGCCGGCGGCAATCGCGGGCCACACGGGCGTTGACGCATGGATCGTCGGTCGAGGCAATGACGATCGAGGCCCCTTCGAGGTCAGCCTCTTCGTACATCTTGCGGCGTACGGTCAGCGCTCCGTCGCGCTCCCAGGCCGCGATCTCGTCGGTGATCTCCGGACTGGCGATCGTCACGCGCGCTCCGTAGCGCATCATTGTCTCGGCTTTGCGCGCGCAGACAGTGCCGCCGCCGACGATCAGCACCGCACGATCTTCGATGTCGATGTAGATGGGGTAGTAGGGGAACTGTTTTTTCATGGTGTGGGGGGGTGGGGTGTGGGGAGTGGGGCGTGGGAGAGAAATGGCCACACGAGATCGGCCGGCTCTTTCTCCCACTCCCCACCCCCCACTCCCCACACCCAATCTCTAATAAATCGGAAACCGATCGCACAACTCCTTCACACCCTTTTTCACCTGTGTGATGACCGCGGCGTCACCTTTGGAGTCGAGGACGCGGGCGATCAGGTCGGCCAGCGTGATCATCTCCGGTTCGCGCAGGCCGCGGGTCGTCACGGCGGGCGTCCCGATGCGAATCCCCGAGGCCACCATCGGCTTCTGCGTGTCGAATGGAATCGTGTTCTTGTTGACGGTGATGTTCGCTGCTTCCAGGAAGTTCTGGCCGTCCTTGCCGGTGATCCCTTTCGAGAAGACATCGGTCATGAAGAGATGGTTGTCGGTGCCGCCGCTGACGATGCGGAAACCGGCGCCGGCCACAGCCTGTGCCAGGGCCCGGGCGTTGCGGATGATCTGCGTCTGGTACTCCTTGAATTCAGGCTGCAGCGCTTCGCGGAAGGCGACGGCCTTGGCCGCGATGATGTGGACGAGCGGGCCACCCTGGATGCCCGGGAAGAGCGAGCGGTCGAGGTCTTTTGCGTACTCCGCCTTGCAGAGCACGAGCCCGGCGCGGGGGCCGCGCAGCGTCTTGTGCGTTGTGGTGGTGACGAAGTCGGCGTAGGGAACGGGGGAGGGATGGAGCCCGGCGGCGACCAGGCCGGCGATGTGGGCGATGTCGGCCATCATCAGCGAGCCGCTCTTGTCGCAGATCTCCCGGATCCGCTTGAAGTCGATGACGCGTGAGTAGGCGGACGCGCCACAGATGACGAGCCGCGGCTTGTGCTCTTCGGCCAGCCGCTCCATCTCGTCGTAGTCGATCCGCTCATCTTCCTGGCGGACGTGGTAGGCGACCACGTTGAAGTCGCGGCCGGAGTACGACAGCGGATGGCCGTGGGTGAGATGCCCTCCGTGCGAGAGGTCCATGCCCATGATGGTGTCGCCGGGCTTGAGGACGCTGAAGTAGACAGCCATATTGGCCTGCGAGCCGGAGTGGGGCTGAACGTTGGCGTGCTCGGCGCCGAAGAGCTGCTTGGCGCGATCGATGGCGATGGTCTCGACGATGTCGGTCGGGCCGCAGCCGCCGTAGTACCGCTTGCCTGGATAGCCTTCGGCGTACTTGTTCGTGAAGACCGATCCCATCGCCGTGAGGACGGCCCTGGAGACGTGATTCTCCGAGGCGATCAGCTCGAGGGTGTCGTTCTGCCGGTCAGTCTCGAGACGGATGGCGTCGGCGATCTCGCGGTCGACGTCGGGGAGCGCGCGCTCGAGGAACTCATGGCCTGTGGCGGCGCTCTGCCGCTCGTGAATCGTCGTCGTCATACGCCGATCTTACCCGATAATCGCAAGGCGATGACTGTGCGTCCGCGGGTTCTCTTTCTGTCTCTGCTCATTGTTTCCCTCGCGCTCACCGCGGCGCTCGGCTTCTTCTTTTTCCGCGACAATTTCTCGACCCATTACCCGATCAAAGTCCTCTCCGCGGCGGCGTTTCGCGCGGGAGAGATCCCGTGGTGGAACGTCGCCGACGGCGGCGGCCAGCCGCTGGCCGGCAACCCGAACACCCTGACGTTCTATCCTGACAACGTTCTCTATCTGGCGCTGCCGCCGCACGTTGCGTTCAATCTTCACTTCCTGATTCACCTCATCCTCGGCTGGCTGGCGATGAGGGCGCTGACGCGCACGCGGTTCGCGGCCTGGCTGTGGGTGTTGTCCGGCATCGCCATCTCGGCGCTCTCGTTCTACAACCTCATCACCGCGATCGCACTCGTGCCGTTCGCGTTTCTCGCGGTGGAGCGGCGCAGCGCCTCGCGGCTTGGTCTGGCGTTCGGGCTCCTGGCCCTGGCAGGTGAGCCGGTGACGATTCTCGCTGCCGCGCTGGGTGTGCTGGTTCTTGCCGTCGGGCGCATGCGCATCGTCTCGATCGCCATCGCCATCGGGATCGCGTTTGTCGTGGCGGCGCCGCAACTCATCGCCTATGGCGAGATCGCGGCCGAGGTCGAGCGCGCTCACGGCTACTCCGCGCAGACCGTGCTCAATGCCTCGTTCGATCCGCGGCGGCTCCTGGAGCTTCTGGCGGGCCCATTCGTCCGCATCGATGCGCCGCATCTCTTCCCGTCGCTGCTGATCGGGCTGATCGTCGTTCCGGCGGTCTTCCGGCGGTCGCGCTACACCGCGGTGGCCGGATTGACCTTGTTCTTTGCCCTCGGCTCGTTCAATCCGCTCGTGCGCGCGGCGGTCACCTCGATCAGCGCCCTCCGCGTCGGCAGGTTCCCGGAGAAGTTTGCGCTGGTGATGTGCGCCGCGCTCGTCGTGCTCGCGGGGGAGTACTTCCGGGAATCGAAGACTCCGCGGATCTGGACGATCGTCACCTTCGCGCCGCTTCTCCTCTGGATGGTCTGGACGACCCCGATCGACTGGTTCGCGCCCTACCGCGTCGCCCCGCAACCGTCGCGGCGTCTCTTCGCGTCGTCGATGCCCGGCGGCCAGTCGATCGACCGGGAGAATTACCGCGAACGCGCCCTCCGTCTCGAACCCCTTTTCGGCGCGACCGCCGGACTCGAATACGTCCTGAACCGCTCGGGCGACGGCATGCACTCGCTGCTCAGCCGCATCGCCTCGGAGCGATTCGCCACGACGCGCAATCCCAATTGGCTTCGCATCGCCACGGCGCCGCCGTCGATTGTCGCCGTTGCTCTGGCCGCGCCGGCAATCCCTGACGCCGTGAACATGATCGAAGCCGGTATCCCCGCCGTGGCACCACGCGCATTCGCATCCGCCCCGAACGCGCGCGTGATCCGCGTCGCGCGCGCGGGACAGACGATCTCGATCGAGGTTTCGACACCGGCTCCCGCGCTCCTCGCGGTCGACCAGTCTTACTTCCGCGCGTGGTCCGCGACCATGGCCGGCCGCGATCTCGATACATTGCCGGTCAACCTCGATCGCCTCGGCGTGATCGTTCCGGGCAGCGGCACGGTCACACTCCGTTTCGGCCGCCACAGGACGGCAGTGAGGGTGGCCTGGCTCCTTTCCTCAATCGTCCTCGCCGCTCTGCTCGTCGGCATGCGGCGCGGCAGGCTGGCACCGCGCTCCGCGCAAGTCGAAGCGCTCGTCCAGAGCGAGGTATCTCAATAATTGATCAGCCGCCGTCCCGGCAATCACCGTCAAAGAACTCGATGGCCGCTCCGGCGAGATAGAGCGAGCCGATCATGACGATGGCGGGCTCGCTCGCCGCCAGGGCGCGTTCGAAGGCACGCCGCGGCTCCGGCTCCGCGATGCCCTTGCTCCCCGCGAGCTCCGC
>DATLWH010000716.1:0-2583 GCA_035576505.1 Thermoanaerobaculia bacterium
CTGCGAGAAGACGCGCCTGCTGTAGGAGAGCGTTCCGATCGTGGCGGTGCGCGTGCTGCCGATGCTCTCGTCGCGGTCGGCGATTGCATGGAAGCGGATCTGGTCGCGCCCATCCCCCGCCCCGATCCAACTGGCATCGAAGCCGCCCAGCCAGCGGAGCGGGGTGAGGTTCACCGTAAGGCCTTCGATGAAGCCGAGGTTGACGAGAGCAGCGTTGTCGCGCAGGACGCGCGCAACGTCTTCCGGCGTGTGAACCGAAATCCCGAGGCGCTCCAGCGCAAGCGCCAGACCAGGCTCCTCCCGGAAGATCAGATCGAGCGTTGGGGCCTGCCTCTGCCGCTCGACCCAGAGGTTGCTGCTGAACCCGCGATGGCTGGCCCGGGCAGCGATGCGAACGACATCGCCGCGGCGGCTGGCGTTGTCATTGTCGAGGATGCGCCCGGAGAGTGATGCGCCGAACGAGGCCCGGTCATAGGCGACGCCAACCGGAAGTGCGATCGTGCGGATGGAGAGAGACGTCGTGCGAAGGTCGGTCACGGCCGCACCGCTGGAAAGTGTCACGTGTGACGTCGCGGCATATCGCAGCGTGAACGAGCCGTTCGAAAAGGTCTGCCGCTGCGACTGCAGGTGATAGTCGTCGTAGGTCGCGAAGGCATCGGCGGTGAGGCGCGCGGAGGCTCTGCGCGTCCAGGCCAGCTCGCCGTGCGCACCGGGGATATCGCTGAGACCGAGCGTCGGATAGGTCTCCGGCTTGAAGGTGATGTGGCCGGAAAGGTGATCGCGCGCGCTGTCGTAGCGAACCTCGGCCGACGCGGCCACGGCCCGGCTCACGCCCACCTCGGCCCGGAGCCAGAGAGAATCCGCGGAGCGGTACTCCCCGGCCACCGCGCCGGCGATGCCGTGCCGGGCCGTGGTTTGCTTCGGCTCGGAGAAGAATCCGTAGATCGACGGGGTCCAGTGAATGCCGCCGCGGTCGATGCCGTAGCCGATACCGGCCACCCAGCGCCGATCGGCGGGAAGGAACAGGTCTTCGTACATGGTCGCCGCCGCGTAGCCGGCGTGCAGTTCGAGCGCGCCGTCGTGCAGATGGATGCCGCGGACCTGTGTGCCGCGGATCGTGAGCGGCGAGACGTCGACGAAGTCGTCGAGCAGGGTCAGCTCGCGGTGCGGAGTGCTGACGCGGTAGAACATCGACGGGAATGCCGTCGACGAACTTCCGAAGCGCTGGCCGAGATAGTGAACGTTCAGCAGATGAAACTGCGAGAGCCGTTCCCCGTCGCGCATGAAGACGTCGAAGGAGTTCTGCAAGCGCGAGGTGTCGCTGGAGTAACGGGTCTCGTACCGTCCCATCGTTTCATTGCCTGCGGCCACGCCGTGCGCAGCGGCGGCAGGGTGCGCGGCACCGACGGTGATGAGGAAGGCCTTCGTGCCGAAGGCGGTCACCGCGATGAGCTGCGTCGTCCCGGCGCTGCGGCCGGTGATCGAGACGCGGCCCGTGCCTGCCATGGCCACGTCGACGATCGACGGATCGATGGCGTAGGCCGCGGTGGCGCCGTCGACGTCGACCGTCATGCTCTCCTCCACGCGGAGGGTGACGTTATCGGCTCGCGCGGCGAGGGCAATGAAGATGAGGGCGACGACGAGGAGGCGTCTCATCGAACGTCGAATTCCGCTGACGAGGTCACGCTCGTCGCGGCCAGTTGATACGTCATCAGCGCCCGGTAATGGCCTCGGGCCAGCTCGCCCGCGTACTCCGCGTGCACATCCGTCCGCTCGCCCGGCAGCAACCGCCGCGGCGGAATCGGCGTGCGTCCCACGAGCGTGCCGCCGCTGTTGATGATGGCAAGCATTCCCGTCGCCACAAACGGCTCGTTGCCGCTGTTGGCGAGCTGCTGGGCCACGGCCAGGTTCGAGGTGGCAGTGGGCGGATGAACGTCGAGCGCCGTCGTCGACGACAGGACCTCATCCGACAACGCGAACGTCAGCAGCGTTCCGAGCGAGACAGTGGCGCCGATGGAGCCGTGCTCGAGCTTCGTCGTCCCGCGGAAGAGCGCCAGGACCGCACGTGACGACGGCTTCACCGGGATCGTGACCGTGACGTCGACGCGCACGCTCTCGCCCGGAGCGAGCGTGACCGACTTCCGTGAGAAGGACGCCGAGGCGGCGATGCTGCCGGGAATCTGGCCGGCGTCGACAAAGACGCGGTGGCCGTCGCGGACGATGATGTCCTGCGCTTTGAGATCGAACGAGAACGGCCGCGAGGATGTGTTCGTCAGCTTCATCGTTTGCGTTGTGCTCTGCCCGGCCACGCCGCGCAGCATGACCACGGCTGGCGCGATGGAAAGCGATCCTTCGCCGGCGGCGGCGGCGACGGCCAGCGCCAGGAGGAACGGCATGATCGATAGGACTCTCATTTCCACTCACCTCATTGCGCGTTGACGTCCCAGGCCACGGAGGCGGTGATGGAACCAGGAGCGACGGTATCGCTGATTTCGATTTCGACTGTATGAAAGGAGACAGCGCCGATCACGGCGTGGGCATCAACAATTGTCGACACCTCGGTCAGGGGCTTTCCGTCCAAGC
>DATLWH010000717.1:0-35545 GCA_035576505.1 Thermoanaerobaculia bacterium
GCGACGAGCGCAGCCAGCTTCTCGCGCAGCATTTCCTGCGTCAGGACGATGGCGACCCGACTGTCGCGCACCATGTGGTCCAGGCGCTCGTCCGGATAATCAGGGTCCAGCGGCACATAGGCCCCGCCCGCCTCGAGAATGCCGAAGAGGGCCACCACCATCTCCAGCGACCGCTCCATACAGACTCCGACCAGACTGTCCGGCCTCACTCCCTCCGACTGCAAGTACAACGCGAGATCCTGGCTCCTCTCATAGAGCTGGCGGTACGTCAGTCGCTCCTCGCCGCACACCACAGCCGTTTTGTCCGCATGTGACTCGATCTGATCGATGAAGAGCTCGTGCAGGCACCGGCCCTTCGGATATTCGGCGTGGGTATCATTGAACTCATGCAGCAGCCGCTCTTCTTCATGGTCCGCCAGAATGCGGTATTCATGCAGGAGCAGGTTTGGATTCTCACTCACCTCCCGCAGCAGCGAACGATAACGCTCGGCCACACTCCTTGCCGTGCGTTGCGCATACAAATCGGGATTGTATTTTACGTGGACGATGAACGATGACGCTCCTGCCTCGAATAGATCCAACCCCAGACTGAATTCTCCCTCCTGCAAGATTCCGGCAACCGGCTCGATCTGCAGTGCCTGTTGCTGAAGCAAAGACGCCGCATCCGCCGGCGTCGCGAAGTTCTGATACGCAAAGGACATCTGGAAGATCGGGTTCATTTCCCGGCCTCTCGACTGGACCTGGCCAAGCATCAGCGGAAACGGATAGCTGGAGTGATACAGGGCGTCCAACATGGTCCCTCGCAGGGTGCGCAGAAACTGGATCATCGCCGTCCGGTCATCACAACGCGCGCGAATCGGGACCATGTTGATGAAATAACCGACTTCCTCTGCGAACTGTTGCGCCGCGCGCCCCAGCACGGGCATACCGACGATGATGTCGTCTTGATCCGTGCACCGATGCAATAGAAGTTGGAAAACGCCGAGGAAGATTACAGAGGGCGGCAGGGAATACGTTTTGGCACAATCCCGGATGCACTGGGACAAATCATCCGGCAGTTCGTCGACCAGCGTTTCTCCTTCAAAACTGGCTGATGCCGGCCGCGGAAAATCGGGAAGCAGCTCGATGTTCGCCAGTTCGCCCTCGAGCTGCCTCCGCCAATAGCGAGCATGAGAGGCGCCCTCCGCCGACGCCAGCATGGTTTCCTCCCACGCCACGAACTCCTGATAACCGTGCGGGCCGTGCGTCAGGCGAACCGGGTTTCCCTCGCGCAACTGCTGGTAGAAGGCGAGCAAGGACCTCGCCACGATCATGGCGGAGGCCCCATCAAAGATAATGTGATGGACAGTGAGTAGAAGGACCTGCGCCTCTTGGTCTCGGACAAACAGGTCGATTCGGGTGAGGGGACCGCGGTTCAAATCGAACGGCCGCCTGGCCTGCGCCCTCAGGAAGGACAGAAACTGTTCATCGTCCGCGAACGCGACATTCCGCGTCTGAATGGTCGTTTTGCTGCCGTCTTCGAGGCGCTGGTATAAGGTCCCTTCTTTCTCGATCAACCTTGCCGTCAGAATCGGAAATTGTTCGAGGACGCCACCCCAGGCTTCCGCCAGCATCCCTGTGTCGACGGGGCTGTTGATCTTCCAGCAGATCGGCACGTTGTAGGCGCCTATGTCAGGGTTCAGGCTTTGCAGGACGTAGAGTCCCTTCTGTCCTGTCGACAATGGGAACTCCTTCGGCGCTCTCGGCGGGCGTTCCGCCATCTGGGTCTGTTGCTTTCCTTTCACGCCGTCCAGTAACGCGACGAGCTCGGAGCGATATCTGGCGATGCCTTCCTTGATGTCCGCCGTGAGCAGCCCCTTCGGCGCGAAGCACTTCAACTGGCCTTCCACGGACGACAACTTCACGCCCCTAGCTGCCAATGTGTCGAGGAACTCTATGACGGTTTCCATGGTAAACGCTCTGTCAGAACGTCATCGTGTCGTAGCTGTCTTCGGGCGCTGTTTCGTTCCACAGGACTTTCGCTGCGAGCTGTTCAGGACTCTTATCGGTGCGGGATGTAGCGGCAGCCGGTTGCTCTAGCGGCGGCGGCGCTAGTCTGCCCGTCAACCGTTGTTTTCGAGGCCAGCGCCTGAGGGTCACCTGCTCACTCGGCTGTCGTTCCCCGGAATCAGCCTGTCCCACGTTTCGTCTGACGACGGAGAGAGCATCGATCTTGGCCGTATACGTGGTTGCCAGATACGAAGCGGCGCTTCGTATATCGCTGTATTCAAACAGAACACTCGGTGATATATCTTCGCCGAGGAGCCGATTCGTTTTCTGGACCAGGAAGGCAATTGCCAGCGATGGCAGTCCAAGATTGAAGTAATTCTGGTCAATCGGAATGTTCTCGATCGGTATCTGCATCTGAAGCGCTGCTTCCTGCTTCATGAACAACTCCATCTTCTCTGCTGCTCCCATGAAGACGACTTCTTCACCTGCCGAGGGCTGCTGTGTAGAAAACAGCCACGTCGCGCCGTCATCAGGCTCGATTGCGCCGTTAGCGGCCTGGAAAGAGAGCCCGCGCATCTGCACACGGACATGACCGTCCGTATCGATCAGATCGATATCCAGCTCGAGCGGTCTGCCCTCATGATCAACGCCCTGGGCATAGCGCGCCCAGGCGTACATGTCTTCCGTGCAGGGCAACAGCACGCGTAGATGTCGCAGCCTGTGCGGCAACGGCGGCGTGCCATGGCGTTGAGCGGGGTCCGCAATCAAACGGATGCCCGTTTGCAGAGCACCGGTCATCACACTCGGGTGCAGCACATACCCACCGTGGCTGCCGTCCGATTCGGCCGCCGAGACAACGGCCGGCAGGGCCAACTGCGCCAGTAGCTGGTGATCGCCGTGATCGACAGTCTTGATCGAGCGATGAGCCGGGCCATAGTGAAGACCCATCGCGGTGAATTCCGCATACATGCTGTCCGGGTCCTGTTGGCCGTGCCGCATTTGGGCGCGAAGTTCGTCGATATCGACCGGCGCGGGAGGGGGTTGTTTACTAAGGAAGGCCCGACCCTGGCAGTGAACGATTTCCTGCTCCGACTCTCCGCTGTAAATCTCGTAATGGATCTGCTCGCTGTCAGTAGCAAGCAGAGCGATGGTTGCTTCCTGATTGCCGGCCACCACCATCGGGTGTCCCCAGATCGTGTCCTCCAGCTCGACCACCGAGGACCCCTGAGGAATGGACGCAGCCGCTTCGAGGGCAGCCCGGGCCATTTCCAGATAGGCGGCTCCCGGCAATACCTTCTGCAAAATGTGGCCGTTTGTAGCCAGCTGGTGGTCTCTTAAGAAGGGCTCCGCTCCTGTCAAGGTAGCGCGATAGCTCTGCTGGCTGAGAGTGGACGTATTGGTGTGGAGCAACGGGTGAAGTTGCGCAACGGAGGCGCGATTCCACATCGGCGTAGTTTCCCTGCTGCCGTTGAAGTCTCGAGACTCGGCGGTGATCGGCCCCGCCGTGTCGGGGATCCAATGACGCTCCTTCGCAAACGGATACGTGGGAGCAGAGATGCGCCTCGGAGCATCCGCGGTGTGAAGTAAGCGCCAGTCGATCTTGGCGCCGGCTACCCACATCTCCGCCAGCCTGGAAAGATCTTCTGCCGCGATGCCGTCCGCCGACGCGGGTGGCGCTTTTCTGTCTCTCATGTCATTGCGGTAGCTGTCTGCCGGTCTCTCCCTTTTGAGGAGTTGCCCGAGCTTCTCTTTCAAGTCTTCATTGCTCGAAGCGACCAAAGCCAGCCTTTCCGGCATCTCGTCTCGTCCAACCTGCAACGTATAGGCAAGGTCAGCCAGCTCGACCTCACCTTTTTCCAGGTATGTGTGTATGGATTGGATGTAGGCCTCGAGCCGCGCGTCGTTCTTTGCGGACAGCACGATCAATTCCGGCGCCTCCGCGCGAGGCAGAGACTGACGTTTCGGAGGAACATACTCCTCCAGCACGATGTGGGCATTGGCTCCGCCGAAACCAAAAGCACTTACACCCGCCCTGCGCGGAAGTGGGGCTCCATCCTCGCCCATCGGAGCTTCCCATTCGGTGAGTTTGTCTACGACGTAGAAGGGAGTCCCGTTGAGCTTGATGTAGGGATTAATTTCCTCGAAGTGGAGCGTCGCCGGAATCTGTTTGTGCTTCATGGCCAGCAGTACCTTGAGCACGCTCGCAATGCCGGCAGCGGTCTCGAGGTGGCCCATGTTGCTCTTGACGCAGCTCAAACCGCAGTGAGGATCCGCCGCGGGAGGTTTGCCATGTCTCTTGTACAACTCGGAAAATGCCCGGCTCATCCCCTGAAATTCGATGGAATCTCCCAGGCCGGTTCCCGTGCCGTGGCATTCGATGTATCCGACCGTGGCGGGATCGATCTGCGCCTTCTCATATGCCTCGACCAGGAGAGCCGATTGAGCGGAAGCATTCGGCGCCGTAAGCATTGCCCCGCGCCCGCCATGGTTCTCGGCGGTTGCCTTGATGACCGCATAAATATGGTTGCCATCCGCCTCGGCGACCGATAAAGGTTTGATGAAAATCGCCCCGCAGCCCTCTCCTCTCGAATAGCCGGTTCCGCGCTTATCAAAGCTCCTGCATTTCCCGTCGCTGCTCATCAGCCCGGCCATGGAAAATTGAATATGCCCGCCGGGGCTCATCATGGCGTGTACTCCGCCCACGATGGCCATGTCACAGTCTCCCCCACGGATCGATTCGACGGCTCGGTGCAGAGCGATCAGCGAGCTGGAACAGGCGGTGTCGATGGGCGCGCTGGGTCCGTGCAGGTTGAGCAGGAATGAGACTCGATTGGCCAGAATGGAATGGGAATTACCCGGCCCGGCGTGCAGGTCCATGGCCATTGGGAGATGAGTCATTACGTTGAGGTAGTCATTCGTGGCCACGCCCACGAACAGTCCGGTTCTCGTGCCGGAGAGGTCGGAGACCTTTTGCCCGGAATCCTCGATTGCCTGCCACACGGTTTGCAGGAAGATCCGCTGCTGCGGGTCCATCATCTGCGCCTCTCTGGCGGAGATCCCGAAGAACAGCGCGTCGAACTTGTCGACCTCTTTCATGAACCCACCCCACTTGGAGCTCGACTTGTTCGACTCCGTGAGGGGATCTCCATGGCAGTCTTCCCATCGCCAGCGATCGGGTGGGACGACCGAGATCAGATCTCGCGCGTTCTTCAAGTTGTCCCAGAATTCATCCAGGTCTTCGGAGAGGGGCATGACGCCGCTCATCCCTACGATGGCGATCGGCTCGTTGAGGAAACGATAACGCGGAGATAGCCCTTCGCCGGAAGTTCGAAGCATTGCCGCGCCATCGATAGCGGCAGGATCCCAACCCTTCCTGATCGCGAACGTTGCCGCCTCGTGACCTTTCGCATCTTCGATCCGCGCCTGCTGTTCGCTTGCCGGTGGCTGCGTGGCGACTGTAGCAGCGGCAGCGGAGCCACGATAGAAACGAAGGATCTCATCCCTTCGCTCCTCGGATAGATATCTCGCGATCTCGCCGAGCGATGGATAATCGAAAAACAGAACCGGCGTGATATCCAGTTGATACTTGTCATTGATGGCGTTCGCAAACGACGTCAGGCCAATCGAGTCGTAGCCGAGGTCCAGCAGGATCTTGTCGTGCGCCACGTCGCCGGCCTCGAGCTTCAGGTGGCTCATCACGATCTGCGACAAGTCGTTCAGCAGCGGCGTGAGAAGATCTCCGTCGCCGCCACTCGCCGTCGTCGCGGACATGGCAGGGGACGCCTGCTTTTTTCTCAAGCCCCACGCCAGTTCGACCTTTTCCTGAACGCCTTCCAGCACTGCAAACTGCGATCTTCCGGACGCAACGCCTCGCTCGAACGCGTCGAATCCTGTTGCGGCGCTGAGTGGCGAAATCCCCAGGGTGTTCTTGAAGAACAGCCTGGTCTGGTCATCGAGCTTCATTCCGCCGTCAGCCCAGATCGACCAGTTGAAGCTGAGGGTTTGGCCCCGCCGTGTTCCTTCGGTGCGGCGACGTTCACGTTCCGCCGCTAATGAGTCCATGTAGTGGTTGGCGAAGCTGTAGTCGCATTGTCCACCGTTGCCCTGGACAGCGGCAAGCGAGGAAAAGGTCACGAAGAAGTCGAGATCCTCGTCTTTGGTCAGCTCGTCCAGGTAAACTGTTCCGAAGACTTTCGGCGCAAAGACCGCACTCATTTCCTCGGGCGTCTTGTTCCTGATGAGCGAGTCTCTTAGAACGCCGGCGGCGTGGATGACTCCATTGATCTGGCCAAAGCGCGATTTGGTCTCCTTGACCAGATTCCTGACATCGTCTACGTTGGAAACGTCTGCGGGCACGTAAAGGACCTCCGTGCCCCCCTTTCTGAGCTCGTCCAACCTGGCCTCCTGCTCGGCCGACAACGCCGATCGGCCGGTAAGGACCACTCTCGCCTTGTGCTCTCTCGCCAGAAACTCCGCGAACATGAGGCCCAGCCCACCCCCGCCCCCGGTAATCAGAATGACGCTCTCTTCCCTGATGCCCTTACCTTTGAGCGGCGCGGCCGGCCCTTCTTCGAGGTCGAACGCTTTGAGCTTTCTGATGAAGCGCTCCCCTGCCTCATAGCGAACGACGGTCGCATCCTGCGTGCGCGCATTGAGCTCCGCCGAAATCGCATCGAGAATCGGCTCGTGGCCATTACCATCCTGCCGGATTTCGAGCGTTTTGCAGAGCAGCCTGGGATGCTCCAGACGCAGCGTATTGACGAAGCCGCCCACCGCCTCGTTGTGCGGTTGGACCTCACCCTGTTTCCCTGTATAGAGATAGAAGAGCTGGACTGCATTCTCACGTTTCTGTTTGATCAGCGCCTGACAAACGAAGAGGAAAGAGTAGACGCCTCTCTCCAGCGATTCTGTCAAATCGTGCTCATCGCCGAAGTTCGTGTGGATTGCCGGCCACGCAAAGCAGATGTTCTCGACCGGGCATCCTTTTTCTGTCAGGGATTCAAAGAGCCGCGTAAAATCGTCTTTGCTTCGCGGGTTGACCGTGTAGGACTGGCCACCCTCATCCTCGAACGTTGCTCCCGGCCGGACCAGAATCACATGATCGGCATCCGCTCCCGCTTCGCTCGCCCGCGCTCGAGCCAGATCGAAAAGGGTTTCGTCTGTATCGAAGAGCACAAGGGAATACGGTCCGATGTGCGGCGCCGTCTCCGCGGCCAGCGGCGCTTTCTCCCAGCCATACGAATAGTACAGTCTGGAAACGCCTTCCGCCGCGGCATTGGCCAGCGTTTTCTTGTGAACTTCCCGAAGAGGCACGCCGACGGAATCGCGAATTTTGACGAGAATTTTTCCCGTGTCATCCACGATGAACGCATTGCTCTTAACGACCGCCGAGCCTTTGCCTCTTCTTGCATCATCCTCTTTCGCCTGTGTCACATAGCTGAAGCAGTTGGATTGAAGAGGCTGAAGGATCTCGACTTCGCCGATGGAAAACGGGACCAGCATCTCGCCCGCCTGTCCGCCGAGATGCGCAGCCATTCCGGCCTGTAAGGAACCATCCACGAGCGAAGGGTGCAGAACCATGCTTTGCAGGTCGCCTTGACGAAACACCGGCAGCTTCAGAGCGCCCAGGGTTTCGACTTCGTTCCCGTAGACATCCTGGAGTACCTGAAAACTGGGGCCCAAATTCAGGCCGAATGATTTGAAGAGAGGATAGGCCGTCTTGCCGTCGATGACCTTTGCGCACCTTGCGCGAACGCCCTCCAGATCGATGGATTCCGGCTCCGCGGCGGCGTCCTGCGCGGTGGCGTACAGCAGCTTGCCCTGCGAGTGAAGTACTTTGTTGCCAGCCGGTCCTTCACTGAACACTTCGAATTGAACGGTGTCCCCGCTGGGTTTCAACTCGATGAACACCTCTTTGGACGCCCCCTTTTGAACGACGATCGGAGTGACCCATAGGATATTCCTGATCTTTTTTACTTTTCGGTTCGCGGCGATCTCCCCGGCCTTCCGTGCCAGCTCGAGATAGGCGACGCCGGGCAGGGTGGCCACGTCCGACACGTGGTGGTCGTAGATGAAGAAGTCACGCTCGTGAAATGTCTTCTTGAATAGCTGTCGTTCGAACGTCGATTCATTGCTGTCGACCATGGGGTGCACGCCTCCCGCCGGTTGAAACGCCCGGCGTACCGGCGATGGGGTGGAGACCCAGTGTCGCCTGTCGGCGAAGGGGTAGGTCGGGAGGGAGATTCTCTTCCCCGCGCCGTAGGACTGAAATCCCTTCCAGTCCGCGACCAGGCCCTCGGCCCACACCCCGGCGATCATGTGAGGGTTCTGGCCCTGCCACACCAGCCGTATGAATTCCTGCTTCTCCCGCCGGGCCAGTAATCGCGTCGCCTCTTCGCCGCCCTTCGCCTGACCGGTGGCTATGTCCTGCTCTTTCTTTCCGTCGATGAAGGAGGTCAGCTTTTCGATCACTTCTTCTTTCGTCACGGCAATGATCGCCGCGCGGTGTTCGAAGGACTTCCGTCCCTGCTGCAGGGTGAAGGCAGCGTCATTCAGAGCGACGTCGTTCTTCTGGAAGAATTTCAAGAGGCGAGACGCGACCTCCCGCAACGAATCCTCGTTCCTGGCAGAGAAAGGGAAAATCAGCGACCGCGATTGCGCAGGTTCTTCGAGCGCTTGTGGTGGTGGCTCATAGTCTTCCAGGATGATGTGTGCATTGGAACCGCCCGCGCCGAAAGAACTGACTCCCGCGCGAAGCGGAAGCCGAACCCCGTCCACTTCCTTGGCTTTCCAGTCTTCCAACCTCTGGGGAACGTAGAAGGGCGATGTTTCGAAATCGATGAATTCATTCAGTTCGGTGGAGTGCAAGGAAGGTACGAGCTGGCGATGCTTCATCTGCAGAAGCACCTTGGAAATACCGACGACTCCTGCCGCCGCTTCCAGGTGGCCTATATTGCTCTTGACGGAACCGATGGCGCAGGTTTGACTCTCCACGTTGTCCGCGCTGAAGGCGCTGCTCAACCCCGCGATCTCAATCGGGTCGCCCAGTGCGGTGCCCGTACCGTGCGCCTCGATGTACCCGATGCCGCGGGCTCCGATATTGGCTCTTTCCAACGCCGCGGCAATCAGGCTGGCTTGCGCTTTCGGATTGGGGATCGTGTATCCGCCGGTCCGCCCACCGTGGTTGACGGCGGCGCTTTTGACCACCCCGTAGATGTGGTCGCCATCCTGTAAAGCCGCATCGAAAGGCTTGAGAAGGAGCGCACCAACGCCCTCTCCCATCACATACCCGTTGGCACCCTTTCCGAAGGTGCGGCAGACACCGTCAGCCGAAAGCGCACCGCCCTGACGATTGATGTCAAATTTCGCCTGATGCAGGTCCAGATTGACGCCGCCAACGAGAGCGGCCGAGCATTCGCCGGCCTGGATCGCCTCACAGGCGAGATAAAGCGCGGTCAAACTGGAAGAGCAAGCCGTATCCAGCGTCAAGCTGGGGCCGGAGAGATTCAATGCATAGGAAACGCGGTTGGCGATGCTCCAGAGGAAAGAATTGGGAACGGTCTGATTGCCGAGGTGCTTCTCCTCCACGCCGAGCATCTGGTACATCGCCCATACCGCGCCGACGAACACGCCGATGTCTCGCGGCCCGTCTTCCTGTGACAGGATCTCGGGGTAGTAGCCCGCGTCCTCGATCGCTTCCCACGCCACCTCGAGGAAGAGCCTTTCCTGGGGATCCAGCATTTCTGCCTCTCGGGGAGAAATGTTGAAGAACAGAGAGTCGAACTTGTCGACATCGTCGATGAATCCACCGCGGTACTTCTCGAGACTTTCGTGCTGCAGACGCCGTTCGTAACGGTCCGCGGGCATCTCCTCGATACAGTCCAGGCCGCGGGCCAGGTTGTCCCACAGTTCTCCCGGATTCTTCGCTTTGGGATAACGACCAGCCATGCCTACGATGGCCACATCCAGCGGCCGGCGAGGCTTTATGATCTGGGTGTCCAACGTACGAGTAAGAGGTTCGTCTTCTTGATCAAACATTTCGGCAGCCTGACTCGCAGAGCCAAATTCGTTTCGTTACGTTTATCAGCTAACAGACCAGCGGGCCGCCCACACGAACAGGCCGACCATCGCATTAGCGATTACGGTTCTGACGGATGCTTTCCACGCCGGTCAAACGTGCGGCGCCGCCGCAGCCCGGTCAAATCTAACGTGTTTACGACGCGTCTAAGCGATCCGATCATACTGTCGTTGAAATTCCTTGATCTCCGTCAAAAACAGCGTTCCATTCCCTGGCGCGCTTCGCGCCTTGGGAAGGAAATTCGTATCCAGCACGGCGTTGCGCGTGCCAAATTTCACGGCACTGCTGCCAACGAGCAATTTTTCGTATTCGTCCATGGGCAGCTCGTAGCGCTTGTCGAGGTGATCTTTGATGCGCATCGCGCGCACTCGCTCCTGGCCTTCCTTGGTGACCACGCCGCTGAAGAACTCGGAGCAGCAGCCGGAGCCGTACGAGAAGACACCGATCCTCTGGGGAGTTGTGAAGTCACCGTGCTCGATCGTGCTGGCCAGCGACAGCGTGGTCGTCGCCCCCATGATGTTGCCAACGCGCTGGCAGTACGTCAGCCCCGGCATTACCCGGCGTGCGAAATCGGCTTCGATCTCTTTCGGAGTGGCCTTGACCACTTTGCGCATCAGATCGCGGTGTGCCCCCCTCACCATGCCCCCGAAAGGAGTGTGCATGGCCAGGTAGCCGAAGGTGCTGGTGAGGTCCGCACCCTCCACCCGCTTGGCATACTCCCGGAACGCTCCTTCGTAGCAGTCGAGATAGGAGAGCAGGGACAGGTCGGCGTCACCCGCTTCGCTATCGGCAACCGGCCGACACGTGTCCATCACCTCATAACCGTAATACCCGCTAGCGCCGACGTCGATCTGAAACACATGCGGTGTTTCGCTGACGATAATCGCCACCGCGCCGGCTCCGCCGCTCGGCTCGGCAAAGGACCAGTCTTCCGTCAGCGCGTCGCCGCCCTCCACGGTCATAAAGCGGGAGATGTCCGTGGCGATGACCAGCGCCTTGGCGCCGGGCGAGGTCTGCGACAACACGAAATTAACCGCGATCTGCAGGCCGGCCACGCCGGAATAGCAGGCGTTTTTCACCTCGAACAGGCGGCAATTCCGATTCAAGCCCAGGAGCTTGTGAAAATAGGTGCTCATCGACTTGCCGAAATCAAATGACGATTCCGTGCAGCTGATGACCATCTGGATGCTGTCTTTTTCCTCAGGACTCAGCGCGTCGATCAGCGGCCGGGCGGCGTTCACGCCGAATGAGACCGGGTCCTCGTAAGGCAATGCCACCGTCTTTTCCTTCATCAGGAGGTTGGTAAAGCGCGTCATGTCGAGGTTGCGGTGCGTGGCGAGCTTTTCCACATCAAGGTAGGCGCTGCCGCCGAATACATTCAGAGCCTCAATGCCCACTGTGGTCATATTGATTCCCCCTTTGCGATGATATTTTGTCCCCAGCCGGCAGGCGCCGTCGGCGCATCGCTCCCCATATGCGGCACCGGCAGTGGCCTCACACAGAGGTTGTGCATTTTGACCAGCACGTCACCACTTTCGTTGAGGATCCGGATGTTGAACTTCACCACGCCGGCCCGATCATGCGCAGGCACATCCGCACGTTCGGCATAGGCGTAGCAGGTCGGAACGACAGGCTTGATGAGATCGATCTCGTCCAATGCGAATGGCAGATAAGGTCTTGCCGCAGATCCTGCTGTCAGCAGACAGCCTATGGTCTGCAAGGCGCCGTCGATGATGCTCGGATGAAGGATGAATTGACTGAAATCGCCTTTCAGATACTCCGCGATCTTCAGTTTCGATAATGAAGACGATCCATTGACGTAAAGCTCCTGGATGGTCTGGAATGAAGGACCGTACTGCAAGCCATACCCTCGGAACCTCTCGTAATAAGCGGCGAGATCCACCGACTCCGCACATTGCTTTTTCAGATCGTGAATGGCGATTCGCTCGTCCGTTGCGGCATGCTCCGGGAAGCCATTCGCGAACGTCACTCTTCCCTCGGAATGAACGACTGCTTCGTTCTCGTCGTTGAATGACGATATCTCATACGCGGCGGTCTCCCCGTCGTGCCGCAACACCGTGCGAAGTGTTTGTGGACCGGTCCGGAAGCTGAGGGGCTGGACCCAGACGATGTCTTTGATCCTGCGAACCTTCTGCTCGCTCGCGATGTTCGCGGAAATGCACGCCATTTCCAGGAATCCAGCGCCCGGGAAGATCGGTTCGTCGCCAACCTTGTGATCTACGGCGTAGAACGCCGTGTCTGATAGCGACGAATGAAAGCTGACTTCCCGGAAGGTCGACGAGTTGTAGCCGATCAGCAGATGCGGCCGACCCATGGAGAGCTCGGGCTTTTCCGGGACCGGACAGTCCGACACCCAGTACCGCTCGCGTGCAAACGGATACGTCGGCACCGCCATTCGCCGCGGCGGACGCGAGTAAAGACTGTCCCAATTGACGTCCTCTCCTGCCACCCACCGTGCCGCGAGTTCGACCAACCCCTCCTCTCCGGCGGAGGTCATGACAAGCTTCGCGGACCGCTTCGACCCGCGCCGCGGACCGACAGTGCCCCGTTGGACGGCGGCCGCAGAGCGGCGGGCGCTCCAGTCGGCGAGACGGCCCACTAGATCGTCCGCATTGGAAACGACGGCCGCCAGCCTCTCCTCCATCGCTTCTCGACCGGACTGGAAGGTGTAGCAAAGGCGAGCCAGATCGACGCCTGGATCATTTCTCAACGAGTCGAGCACGCGATCGGCGTAGTCGCGCAGGCGATCCTCGTTCCGGGCCGAGAGTACGAACAAATAAGGCCCTGTTCCCTCTGATTGCGGTTGCGCATGATGCTGGCTGTATTCCTCCAGGACCACACAAGCATTCACGCCGCCGGCCCCAAACGCATTAACGAGCGCACGCCTCGGCTGGCCGGCAGGCGAACGCCATTCGGAGAACGCGTGCTGCAGGTAAAACGGCGTTTCCGCGAACTCGATACTGGGATTCGGCTCGTCGGAATGGATGGACGGAGCGAGTTGACGATGCTGCAGTTGCAGCACGACCTTCGCGACGCCGGCGATTCCCGCCGCCGACTCCGAATGCCCGAGGTTCGCCTTGACGGAACCGATGGAGCAGAATTGCTTTTTCGCCGTCCGCTTTCGAAAGGCCTGCGTCAGTGCGGCGATCTCCAGGCTGTCGCCCAGTTGTGTCCCCGTCCCATGCCCCTCGACATAGCCGATGCTTTCCGGATCGATCTGCGCCCCTTCGAGAGTTCGGCTGATCAAGCTCGCCTGCGCATTGGGGTTCGGCGCGGAATAGCCGTTCGAATGGCCGCTATGATCGAACGCGCTCGCCCGGATCACCGCGTAAATACGGTCATTGTCCTCGATGGCCCTTTGCAGCGGTTTCAGCACCAGCGTTCCCACGCCCTCGCCGGGAACGAATCCCTCCTCGCCGGCGCCGTAGCTGCGGCATTTTCCGTCGACCGAAAGAGCCCGCCGCTGGCATAGCCCATGATATTTCGAGGGATGCAGATATAGATTGACGCCGCCGACCACGGCAACCTGGCATTCGCGTTTTCTTAGGCTTTCGCAGGCCAGATGGATCGCCACCAATGACGAAGAACAGGCCGTGTCCACGGGCAGGCTTGGGCCGTTGAAGTCGAAGAAATACGAAACGCGGTTGGCAATGGACCACGGCATCGCACTGGGAGACGCATAGTTGCCGCGGCTCCACTCTCCCGGCGCCAGCAGGTGATAGGAGTTCGTTGTGACCCCTACATAGACACCGACGTCCGCGCTGCCGGCTTTGGGGAATCGTGCTCGCAACGTGTCCCGGGTGTAACCGGCGTCCTCGATGGCGGACCACACCGATTCGAGGAACAGCCGCTCCTGCGGATCGATGATTTTCGCTTCGGCCGGGGAAATCTTGAAGAACTGCGGGTCGAACTTTTCGGCGTGGTTCAGGAAGCCCCCCCACTTGCAGTAAATTTTCCCGTCCGCGGCAGCCGACGGATCGGGATGGTAGAACTCCTCATAGTCCCACCGATTGAACGGGACCAGATCGATCAAGTCTCTCCCGTGAGCCAGATTGTCCCAGTATTCCTCAAGACTCGCTGAGTGCGGGTACGAAACATGCGCGCCGATGATGGCGACTCCCTCGATGGCGTCGTGTGGCTCTGCCGGCAATGCCTCTTCCCGCACTGCGTACACTTCGTAAGGCGACGGCGGAACCGGCGATTCACCGGCGGAACCGAACAACGCCTCCAACGCCTCCGGTACCTCTTGCGCCAGGAACTTCGCCACCTCGCGAATCGTCTCACGCTCATAGAGCAACGTTTTCGGCAGCGCGCCAAGGTCTTGTTCCAATTGAGCGTTGATATGATTGATCAGGACCGAATCGATCCCGAAAGAGTCCAGGCGGTCTGACGAATCGATCCTCCCCGGGTCGAGCGCGATCTCGCTGCCGATCAATGCCTTCACATAGGCCTCGGTCTTCGCGAGGAGCTCCGTGGAATCCCTATTTCCGGCCGCTGGTGACAGGACTCGCCGCGACGACGGAGGGGACTGCCCGACGTGCGCCGCAATACGCGACGCGATTCCGTAAAGTGCGACGCCCTGCACCTCATCGGAACACAGAAAGTCTTCCCAATACTGAATGCCGTCTCCCGCCGGCAGGGGAGAGGTTCCGGTGCGCCGCTCCAGCAGAGCGACCGTGTCCGCCGTAACCCCCATGCCTCCATCGGCCCACAGCGGCCAGTCGATCGACAGCGTCCGGCCCGACCGCTGCTGCAGTTTTCTCAGGCTCTCGCGGCGTTCGGCAAAAGAATCCAGGAAATGATTGGCGTACGCATAGTCACTTTGGCCGATGTTCCCCCGCACACCCGCAACGGAAGAGAAAAGAACGAAAAAGTCCAAATTCTCATCACGCGTGGCGAAATCGGCGTTCAGCGCGCCATGAACCTTAGGCGCCAGCACCGCTTCCATCTCCTCCCGTGTCTTCCGCAGAATGAACGAGTCGCGGTTGACACCCGCGGCATGCAACACACCGTTGATCTGCGAGAATCGCGCTTTCGCTTCCCGCACCACCATCACCATGTCTTCCCGCTTCGAGACATCGGCCTGAAGACACAGCACCTCGGCACCGTAACTCGTGAGCTCGCTCAGTTCTTCTTCCCGACCTGCTCCCGGCGCCGAGCGTCCGATGAGGACCAGTTTCGCCTGGTAATTCTTTGCCAGATATTCGGCGAAGATAAGGCCCAGCCCTCCCAATCCGCCGGTGATCAGGTAGACCCCATTCTGTCTCAGCGGAAGCGACGTGCGCGATCTTCCGGCCGGGACGTCCCGCGGCACCAGTGCGCTCACGCTTCGGGCAGGCGTCTGCTTGCCCTCGCCCTCCGTGGGTTGGTAACGGATCTCCTGCGTCGTCCAATCACGGTCGTGAATCTCATTACGGATGAGCGCGGACTTGTCCGCGGGCGATAACGCTCCGCCGTCTCGAATATCGATGGTCTTTGCGAGATACGACGGATCTTCAAGTGTGAGCGTCCTGAAGAATCCTCCGATGGCGGAGGCCAGAGGCGCGGTCGCCTCGGATGTACTGGAGGAGAACACCGAAATGATTTTCGGTGGAGATTGCAGCCTTTCCTGTAGCAGCGCCTTGCAAAGAGCGAAGAGCGTGAACAGTCCCCGATCGAGGTGCCGCGCGACCTCCTCGCTGACTTCCAGATTGCACGGTTCCGGCGAGTGATGCACAACCACGACCGGAAACAGTTCTCTTTGCTCGAGGTGCGCCAGAAGCTGGCGGAATTGGTCTTCCTGTCGCGAATCCATCGAATAGATCGCCGGTTCGAGTTCCTCGAATGTTTCGCCTGGCTTCACCCAAATGAGAGGGCCACCCTCATGGCGCTCCTTCATGGCGAGAAAGAGCTGATCCGATGCGTCCAGGATGAGGATCGGGCCCACTGCCGCACGTTCCTGCCCCCCCGCACCAAGGGGATTCGAGGGCCATTGCACGGAGTAATAGGTCCGCCGCTTCTCCTCGATACGCTGGAGCTCCGGCGCGTTCGCGGGAACCGCGGCGCTTTTGGCGATTGCGGGCGACGGAGATCCCTGATCGATCCAACACCGTTCCCTTGCAAACGGATACATCGGGAGAGAGACCTTTCTCGGCTTCTCCCGACGCTCCATGAGACGCCAATCGACTCCGGCCCCCAATGTCCAGAGCCGGGCGATCTTCCCCAGTTCTCCGCTGGCCAGCAGGTCGCGGAGAAACGTTTGCCCGGCCTGGCTTTCGATCAAACTGGCTGCACTGTCAGAAGCCTCCTTCATGTTTCCGTAGAAAACATGCTCCGGCTCGGGCACATCGTCTACCGATCCTCTCCCTGCGATCCACGCATTCAGTTTGTCTTTGAGATCGTCGACGCTCCGTGCGATGACCGCGAGCCGCACGTCCATCGGCGTTCGGCCGGTTTGCGACGTATACGCGACGTCCGCCAGCGATACAGCGGCGTCAGTATCGAAGAAGGCGACCACCCGTTCCGCATAGCGGCAGAGCGCTTCCGCATTTCTTGCCGACAGAACAAAGACCTCGGGCGCCGGGGATGCGCCTGCTGGTTCGCGAGTATCCGCATATTCTTCAAGGATCAGGTGCGCGTTGGCTCCTCCCGCACCGAACGAGCTGACGCCAGCACGCCGCGGATATGCACCGCGTTTCCATTCCGTCAATCCGGTCTGCACGTAGAACGGCGAATCCGCGAAATTGATGTTCGGGTTGAGCGGATCGGAATGTAAAGACGGGACCAATTGCTGGTGCCGAATCTGCAATAACACCTTGGTCACGGCGGCGATCCCCGCGGCGGACTCGAGATGTCCGATATTCGATTTGACCGAACCGATGGGGCAGAACTGTTTCTCCGTTCCGGATCCTTCAAACGCCCTGGCCAAGCCCGTGATCTCGATGGGATCGCCGAGGGACGTGCCCGTTCCGTGAGTCTCGACATAGCCAAGGGTCTTCGGATCGATGCCCGCTTTCCTGACCGCATCCAGAATCAGATCGCCCTGCGCGATTGGATTGGGAATCGTATAACCGTTCGTTTTTCCGCCATGATTCACCGTGCTTGATTTGATCACGGCATGGATTTGATCGCGGTCGCGTAGAGCGTCGTCCAGGCGCTTGAGCAGAACGGCCCCCACCCCTTCGCCCGGCACGTACCCGTCCCCTCCCGCACCAAAGCTCCGGCACCGGCCGTCACTGGCCATAAACTTTCCCTGGCTCAGGCTGACATATTTATAGGGGTGGATCGTGACGTTGACGCCGCCGGCGAGAGCGGCATCGATCTCTCCCTTGCGGAGTTCCTCGCAAGCCAGATGAATCGCCGTCAGTGACGAAGAGCACATCGTATCGAGAGCGATGCTGGGGCCGTGCAAGTCGAAGAAATACGAGACGCGGTTGGCGATGGAGGCGTGGGAGGAAACCGGTACGGTGGCCTCGCCTCGCAACATCGCTTCCGCGCCGAAAAGCTCGTAATGTCCCCACATTACTCCTACGAAGACGCCGACACGGCCTCCGGAGATGCTCTGCCTGGTGTAGCCGGCGTCCTCGATTGTCTCCCACGCCGTCTCGAGGAACAGGCGCTCCTGTGGATCGACGAGGGCAGCTTCTTTCGGCGAGATATTGAAGAACAATGGGTCGAATTTATCGACGTCCGCAAGAAATCCGCCCCACTTGCTGTATGTCTTCCCGGTCTTGTTCTGTCCGGGATCGAAATACCGAGAGTGATCCCACCGCTCCGGCGGAATCTCCGTAATGGAATCCCGGCCCTCCTGAAGGTTTTTCCAGAATTCCTGTAGCGTTTCGGCCTGCGGGTATCTGCCGGCCAGCCCGACGATGGCGATCTCGGTTCGAGGTTTCGCGCGCGCGCCGATAAAGAGATTGTTGAAGCGGTTCTTACTCGGCAGCGCAGCTCCCGGGCCTGGTGCGGCAGCAGACTTCCGCCCGCCGTCGTGCACCGCCGGCTGTTCAGACAGCAAGCCCAGTCTTTCTCGCACGAGCATCGGATGCGCTTTGATAAAATAAGCGGTAAGGGCGGCAATGGTCTGGTATTCGAAGAACAGAGTCTTCGACAGCGAGCCGAAGACCTTTTCCAACTGGTTCGTCAGCCTCATCGCCAGAATGGAGTCGATTCCGTAGTTCTCCAGCGGCGCACGCGGATCGATCTTGTAGGCCGGCAGTTTCAGAATTTCTGAGAGCTCCCTGCGCAGGTAGTCCTGCGTCCTGGCGGTGAGGGCGGCCGGATCGATCTCCGCATCTCGCGGAAGTGGTTCCGCTTCCGGCTCGGAAGGTTTGAAGGGGAGAGCGAACAATGTCCGGCGGATCTGTGTGAGATCACCTTCAGCGACCAATAGCTGGTCACAAGGCAATTCCAGGCCCCGCTCGAAGGCGCGCAGGCCCGTGGCAATCTGCATCGGCTGCAGACCAGTAGCTTGCTCCATGAGCTCCCTGGCCGCCGTATCAACCGCCATTCCGCCCGCCTGCCACAACGGCCAATTGATCGACCGCGTGCGTCCGTGCCGTTGTCCGGCCACCACCTGCCGGTTGCGATGCACCGCAAATTGATCCATGAAGCCATTAGCGGCCGCGTAATCTGCCTGACCCGGATTTCCCACCGCACCGGCAAGCGACGAAAAGAACACGAAGAAGTCGAGTTCCACCTTCGCGCTGGCAATGTCGAGATGAACCGTACCGGTGACTTTCGGCGCGAGCACCCGTACCATCTCGGCGTCCGTCTTTTTCATGATGAAGTTGTCGGCGATCATGCCCGCCGCATGGAGGATGCCGTTCAGCCGTCCGTGCTGTGCCACGATGCTGGCGACGAGTTGCTCGACCTGATGCAGATCGCCGAGGTCGATCTGCTCGTAGCGCAGCCGACCGGCTGCGGAGATGCCGTCGAGAAGACGCTGCTTTTCCGCGCTCAAGGCCGCGCGTCCCGTCAAGACCACTCGCGCCTCAGCTTGCTCCAGAATTTCTTTGGCAAAGAGAAGGCCCAGGCTACCGAGCCCGCCGGTAATCAGATACACGCCGTGGTCTTTAAACGCCGGCGCCGGCGTTTCCGCACCGTTTCCGGTCTCCTGCCACCGTACGACCTGCCGCACGCCATCGTAGTATCTGACCAGCGCCTCGGCGCCGCTGTTCCTCTCCATCTCCAGGTACCGCGCCAGATCTTCGGCCGTCACCCCGGTTGAAATAAGAATGACCTGACCGACGAGACACGGATCCTCCATCGCCGCCGTTTTGAGCAATCCGGACAAGCCGGCCAGCACCGCCTCATCCTCATTAGTGGCGATGACGATCTGCACGAGCACCTTCCCCTCCGGTTTACGCTGGAAGATGGCTCGTATCCGCTCAAAGCACGCCACCGCGTGCTCGATGTAACGCTCCGCAATGTTCTTATGATCCACTCGCTGTAATGCCAGACATTGGCTATCTGGCACCAGCGCCGACAACGCCGTCGCGTCCACGTTCGGCAGCTCACACAAAATGACGTGGTGCTCCGCACGGGCGACTCTGCCCGCTTCAACGGCGACTGTTTGCCATACCGGAATTGCCAGCAGACTCCCTTTCGCCGTATGGACCGGTGAGGGTAGAGTGCGCGAGGAAATGCCGTGCATCTGCACGCAGACATTCCCCTGTGCGTCGCAGAGATCGACGTCCAGTTTCACGATGCCGTCCGAACCCTGGCTGCCCGGGGCGTAACGCACCCAAGCCACCATCTCAGGCAAACATGGCGATACGATACGCAGCGTCTCCAGCGCAAAGGGGAACCGCGGCTGCACGGTCCCACTCCCTGTCTCGATCAATCCCACCGCTGCTTGTAGCGCACTGTCCATCAAACTCGGATGCAGGACGTAGTCTGCTGCCATACTCATGGCGGCAGCCGGCAACCGCAGTTGCGCCAGTACCTCGCCGTTGCCGCGGTGGAGCGCGGTAATCCCCCGAAATGCGGGCCCATAGACCAGACCCATGCGGGCGCAGTCCGCATAGATGTTCTCCGCCTCCAGCATGCTTCGGGTCATGCGTGCCCTGAGTTGCCCTATGTCTAGCGCCGCTGGCGGCGACTGGCTGTTGAACATCGCGCTGCCCTGACAATGGACGTTGGCGCGATCTCCGTCTCCGCTGTAAACCTCGTAGTCGATGCGGTCGCCGTCGCTCGTCAACGCAATGTTCACCTGCGTGCTCCGCGAGACGATGATCGGCTGCGCCCAGCCCGTATTGTGCAGCTCGAGAACCGCCGAATCCGGCCGCGCGGGCATCGCCTTCTCGACCGCCGCCCGCGCCATTTCCAGATAGGCCACCGCCGGAAGCACCTTTTGCGTCGTGTGCCCGTCTGCTTTTACCTGGTGATCGCTGAGGAAGAACTCGTCTCCCGTAAAGTCCGAGCGATAGCGTTGCTCGCTCAGGTCGGACGTATTGCTGTGCAGCAAGGGATGCAGGACGGCGGTTGCCGCACGTGTCGCCGCCAATGGAGCGGCCGCGACATCGATCCAGTACCGCTCCCTAGCAAAAGGATACGTCGGCAGGCTGATGCGCTGCGGCCTGACCTCGCCGTAAAGCCTGCTCCAGTCGACCTCCAGCCCTTTGACCCACAGTTCCAGCAGCTTTGAGAACTTCTTATTGGCGATCCACTTATCGAGTGTCTGTTGGAGGTCCGCGTCGGTGCCGAACAATGACAGAGCTTCATCGTTGCGTTTCACCTCGCCGTGATACACGCCTCCAATGTTCTGCTCGCCCGAAACATATGATTGGAGCGTTTCCGCCAACTGAGCGGCCGAGCCCACCACGAGGCCGAGGCGCTGGTCCATGGCCTCTCGGCCGCTCTGAAGCGTGTAGGCGACGGATGCGAGATCGATGATGTTCTGCCGCCGGTGAACGAAGTCCAGGAGTTCGCGGGCTTTCTGGTGCAGTTGCTCGGGCGTCCTCGCGGAGAGCACGATAACGGCTTCCGCGAAGACGACGGGCTGGGAAATCGGTTGCTGGTATTCCTCCACGATCATGTGAACATTCGATCCGCCGGCGCCGAATGACGAAATGCCCGCGATCCGCGGCAGTTTCTGATTGGCAACGACTGGTTGCTCCCAGGCCGTCAACGACTGATTGACGATAAAGGGACTTCCGGGGAAGTCGATGTTCGGGTTGAGCTGTGCGGAATGCAGCGACGGTACGATCTGCTGATGCTTCATCTGCAGCAGCACTTTGGTAAGCCCAGCAATGCCAGCGGCGGACTCGCAATGACCGAGATTCGATTTCGCCGAACCGATCAGACAAAATTCCGTGTCTTCGGTATACCGTCGAAATGCCTTGCTCAGCGCCGCAATCTCGATCGGGTCGCCAAGTTTTGTACCGGTGCCATGCGCTTCGAGATAGCTGATGTGACGCGCATCGACCTCCGATTCGGCCAGCGCGCGGCGGATGACGCTGGCTTGCGCCTGAGGGTTCGGGACCGAGTAGCCGTTGGTCTTGCCGCCGTGATTGAGCGCGCTGCCTCGAATGATCCCGTAGATGTGATCGCCGTCCCTCTTCGCCTCGGAGAGCCGCTTGAGGACGACCACCCCCACCCCTTCGCCCGGGATGTACCCGTCGCCGCCCTCGCCGAAGCTCTGGCAGCGACCGTCGCTGGAGATGAACTGTGCGGCGCTGAGTACGAGGTATTTGTTCGGATGAACGGTGACGTTCACGCCGCCGGCAATAGCCATGCTGGTTCGGCCCTGTCTCAAATCCTGACAGGCGGCGTGAATCGCCGATAACGAAGAAGAACACATCGTGTCCATCGTCAGGCTGGGACCATGCAGGTTGAGCGCGTACGAGACCCTGTTGGCCACGCTGGCCGCGCTGCCAACAATTCCCACGCGTTTGCCCCGCGCCGCGGCTTCGGCGCCGAATAACTGGTACTCGACGTACATGAGACCCGTATACACGCCTACTTGTCCGGGCAGATCGTCCATATCCGGCACCTGCAGGGAGGCGCGCGTGTATCCCGCATCTTCCACAGCCATCCAGGCATGCTGCAGAAACAAACGCTCCTGAGGATCGGTAATCTCCGCCTCGAACGGCGACATATTGAAGAACAATGGATCGAATTCATCGACACCCTCAATGAATCCGCCCCACTTACTGTAATGATGGCCAGCAGCGGTGCGTTCGATGCTGTAGTACTCCCGCCAATCCCAGCGGTCCTTTGGCACTTCCTTGATGCAATCTATTCCGTCGCGCAGATTGTCCCAATACGCCTCGATATTCACCGCCTCGGGATATCGTCCGCTCAATCCGATGATGGCGATCGGCTCGGCAGCGGGTTTCGTACTCCGCGCATCGCGCCGACGGTGGCTGGGCCGCCGGCCTGAGACGAGCTTCGTAGAAGCCGTCAGAACCTCCTTTGTCACCGCCGGTACCGCGTCAGCGGCGCGATGCGCCGTTGGCATCACCAGGACCGTTAATTGTGCTGCATGATGCGCGGTGAAGTATTCGGCCAGGTCACGAATCGTTTGATACTCGAAAAAAAGTGTCTTGGACAGTGACCCGAACGATTTCTCCAACTGGTTCGTCAATCTCATCGCTAGCATGGAATCGATGCCGTAGTTCTCCAACGCGGCGCGCGGATCGATTCTGTGCGACGGCACTTTCAGCAGGTCCGACAACTCCTTGCGCAGATACTCTTCCGTCTTCTCGGCAAGGTTCTCAGGATCGGCCACGGCTGCCGCCGGCTGCGGAGAGACCACCGCGGGGCTGCCAAGCAATGCCCGACGGATCCGGGCGAGATCGCCTTCCACGACCAGCATCCGGTCGTATGGCTCTGCGAGAATCCGGTAGAAGGCCTCCATACCAGTGGCCGTCCGCATCGGCCGCATGCCGGTGGTCTGTTGCAGCATTTCGTGACTGGCCGGATCGATCCCCATCCCGCCCGCTTGCCACAGCGGCCAGTTGATCGACCGCGTGCGGCCATGCCGTTGTTTCGCCGCCACCTGTCGGTTGCGGTAGCCCGCGAACTGGTCCATGAACCCATTCGCAGCCGCGTAATCGGCCTGCCCCGGGTTTCCCGCCGCGCCGGCGATGGATGAGAACAGCACGAAGAAATCGAGATCGAGATCGCGGCTGGCCTCGTCAAGGTTAAAGGTGCCGGTGACCTTCGGCATAAGAACAGCCCGAAAATCGGCGGCGTTCTTTTTCAGGATGAAATCATCTGCAATGAGGCCTGCACTATGAAGAATGCCATCCAGCCGTCCATACTCGTCAATGATGCCTGCGATGAGTTGCCGGACCTGTTCAGAATCGCCGACGTCCGTCTGGCGGTAGATGACGGGGCCGGCCTTCGACGACAATCCATCCAATACGATCTGCTTTTCCTCGCTCAACGATGAGCGTCCAGCCAGCACGACCCGCGCTCCGGTCGTTTGACAGAGAATCTCGTTGGCAAAAAGAACGCCCAAGCCGCCTAGGCCTCCTGTGATCAGGTAGATGCCTGAGTCTTTGAATGCGGCCGGCGCCGTCTCGCCGTCCACCGGTATTTCCTGCCAAACCAAAGCATAGCGGGTTCCGGATTCATACTTGATCACCGCATCCCGCCCGCAGCTCTTCTCGGCTTCGAGGCAAGTCACTAACTCGCCGCGCGTGATTTCCGGTGGGACGAGGACGAACTGACCGACGAACCGCGGGTTCTCCAGCGCCGCGGTTCTCAGCATTCCCGAAAGACCGGCGAAGAGTACCTGCTCCTGTTGATTTGGTATGGCAATCTGAACGAGCATCTTCTCTTGAGGCCTGCCGCGCAGGATTGCCTGTACGCGATCAAAGCATGCCAGCGCATAATCGCTGTAACGTTGCGCGATATTGTCTTCCTGATTCTTTTGCGGCGCCAGGCACTGGCTGTCCGGAAACAGAGACTCCAAGATCCCGGTATCGACTTCCGCCAGCTCACACACGATGACGTGACGCACCGCATATTCGATGTCAGTTTCGCGAGCGGACGACTTCATGCTGCTCGCTTTCCATGCCGGGACCGCAAAGAGACTGCCGGTGCAATCACGCTCTGCAGCCGGCGTTCGAACTTCGGTGCCCAGCACGCGGGATGACAACCCATGCATCTGCACACAGACATTCCCCTGTGCGTCACACAGATCGACGTCCACTTTGACGACTTTTTCCGCTGCACCACTCCCGGGCGCATACCGCACCCACGCAAACATCTCGGGCGTGCAAGGTGATAGCAAGCGCAACGTTTCCAGCGCAAAGGGCAGCCTCGGCCGGGGCGGTTCCGATCCGCTCTCGATCAATCCAACCGCTGCCTGCAGGGAACCATCCATCACACTCGGATGAAGGACATAGTCCCCCGCCTTATCCGCAACGACCCCCGGTAGCCGCAGCCGTGCCAATACCTGGCCGTTTCCTCGGTGGATCGCCGTGATGCTCCGGAATGCCGGGCCATAGGCCAGGCCCATGCGGGCACAGGTCGCATAGACGGCGTTGGCCTGCAGCGCGCCCTGCGTCATCTGGGCCTGGAGTTTTTCGACGTCCAGCGATGGCCGTACCGACCGGCGGCGGAACACCGCCCGACCCTGGCAATGGACGATTTCCTCCTCTGCGTCGCCGCTGTAGATCTCGAAATCAATCTCGGCAGCGTCATCCGCCGACAACGCAATCCGTACTTCCTTGTTGCCGCCGACGACGATCGGCTGCGCCCAGACAGTGTTGTGCAGCTCCAGCATCATTGACGCCTGTTGCTCGGGCGCGGCCTCGCCGATCGCGGCCCGCGCCATTTCCAGATAGGCCACGCCCGGCAGTACCTTTTGGCCGGCCTCCCCGTTCACCGTCACCAGATGATCGGCGAGGAAAAACTCTCCGCCTGTAAATGTGGAGCGAAAGCATTGCCCGTTGAGATCGGATGTGTTTCTGTGCAGCATCGGATGGATCACTGCCACCGCCGGGCCATCCGGAACCAGCAGAGAAGGCGGCGCATCGATCCAACAACGTTCTCTCGCGAACGGGTAGGCGGGCAAGCTGATGCGCCGAGGCATCGGTCCGCGATAAAGCTTCTTCCAATCGAAGCTCCCACCTCTGACCCACAGCTTCAGCAACTTTGAGCACTTCCCGCGCGCAATCCATCGATCGATCGCTTCCTCCAAGTCGTCATGGTCGATCATGGCCATACCGTCGCCACTCCGGTCCGCATGACCCTCATGAGCGCCTTCGATCCGCTTGTCGCCGGCCAAATAGGCAGCCAGGTTTTCAGCCAGCTGATCGACGGACATCACCTCGAATCCGAGGCGCGCTTCCATCGGCTCGCGGCCGGTCTGCAGCGTATAGGCCATCGATACAAGATCGAGCGGCCGCCGGGCGGTACGGATGAACGCCAGCAGGTCCCGCGCTCTTTGGCGCAGTTGCTCTGCCGTTTTGGCGGATAGCGGTACGATGACAGGCGTACGCTCTCCGACCGATACGATCTTTACCGGCGGCACGGGATGTTCCTCCATCACCAGATGCGCATTCGTGCCGCTGAAACCGAAGGAACTGACCGCCGCCCGCCGCAGTGAGCCCGGCTCCACATCCCAAGGCTTTGTTTCCCGGCTTATATAGAAGGGCGAATTCTTGAAGTCGAAGCGGGAGTTTTCCTTCTTCACATGGAGTGTGGGCACCAATGTCTGATGCTGCATCGAGAGCAGGACCTTTTGAACGCCGGCCACGCCCGCCGCGGCCGTGGTATGTCCGATGTTGCTCTTGACCGAGCCCAGGGCGCAGAAGTTTTTCCTGGCGGTCTTTTCGCGGAACACAGCCGAAAGAGCTTCGAGTTCGATCGGATCGCCGAGTTTCGTGCCCGTTCCATGGGTCTCCACGTAGCTGATGGTGCCGGGATCGATTCCGTATTTCTCATAGACGTCGCGCTCCAGCTCGATCTGGCTGTTTACGCTGGGCGCCGTAATTCCGTTTGTTCTGCCGTCCTGATTGATGCCGGAGCCGAGAATCACTCCGTAGATGAAATCGTTGTCCTCATGCGCGTCTTTCAGACGCTTGAGCACCAGAGCACCCACGCCATCGCCATTGACAATGCCGTCTGCCGAATCGTCGAAGGCCTTGCATTGACCGTCCGCTGCAAACATCCCCGCTTGACTCATCGCGCGATACGACTCCGCCGTGAACCAGAGCGTGACGCCTCCCGTCAACGCCATGTCGGTTTCGTGCCTCACCAATGCCTGACAGGCCAGATGAATGGCCACGAGCGACGAGGAACAGGCCGTATCGATGGAAATCGCCGGACCCTTGAGGTTCAGGTAATACGCGATCCTTGCGGCGGCGATTGCCGAGCTGTTGCTCGTCACGGAAACGTTGGCGGCGAGGCCCCTTCTACTCGAAAGCAGCAGCGCGTACTCGTTCGTCGAAATGCCGAGGTAGACGCCGCACTTCGTATCGCCCAGGGTGCTGCTCGAATAACCGGCATCTTCGAACGCCTTATAGGCTTCCTGAAGAAAGAGACGATGCTGAGGATCGATGCACTCAGCTTCCTGGGGAGAAATGCGGAAGAAGAGCGGATCGAAACAGTCGATGTCGTCTACCGCTCCCAGCCATTTGGAGTCTTTCTTTGCAGGGTTCTCATCATAATACCGACGTACATCCCACCGCACCCGCGGCACCTCGGTAATTGAATTCTTTCCGTGGGCTAAATTGTCCCAATAGTCATTCAGACCATTCGCCTGCGCATATCTGCCCGACATCCCGATGATAGCGATCCTGTCGTCGGATGCCTCGCTGTGAGCCGAAGCCGTCCGGGCCTCACGCGTCTTTCGTTTCAGCATGAGATGAGGGCCGCCAGCCGGTAGCCCAGGCGCCGTGGACATCTGAGGCGCTGGCGCAGGATTCATCCGTCCCGGCAACTTCCCGATCTCCTGTTCCAGGAACTGGGCGAGCTCCCTGACGGTCGGATAGTTGAAGACTTCGACATTGGAAAACGCAGTGCCGTATTCCTGATTGATTGCGAGGATGAGCTCAGTGCCAAGGAACGAGTCCAGCCCGAACTCGAAAAACGGCTGGTCGATGTCGATGAGAGGCGCCTCGACCCGAAGTACCACCGCCAGGCTCTTCTTGAGCCGTTGCTGCAGCTCGTTACGGCCAAGGTGCGTTTCGAAATGCAGTCGGGCGGGCGGCGGCGCAGAATAAGATTCCCCCGCTTTGTCGGCGACCCGATACGGGGCGGCCGTGAACAGCCGCTCCCGCCGCAGATACGACTCGATCGCTGGCTGGATGCCTTCGACAACGAGAATGCGATCGAAAGACGACGTCAAACCGCGATGGAAGGCCTCGATACCGGTGGCCGTCTCGATCGGTAGGAGTCCGGTGGTCTGTTCTACCAGTTCGATGATGGCTGGATCGAGCCGCATTCCGCCGGCCTGCCACAATGACCAATTGATCGACAGAGTCCGGCCGTGCCGCTGCCCGGCCGCCACCTGAGCGTTGCGGTATGCGGCAAATTGATCCATGAAGCCGTTCGCCGCCGCGTAATCAGCCTGACCGACATTTCCCGCGGCGCCGGCGATGGAGGAAAACAGCACGATGAAATCCAGGTCAACGTCCTTGCTGGCCACGTCCAGGTTGACCGTGCCCGTGACTTTCGGTGCCAATACGCGGCTGAATTCGACGGCCGTCTTCTTGACGATGACGTTATCGGTAAACATTCCGGCACAATGGAGGATGCCATTGAGTTGCCCGTATTCGTGTCGAAGGTCCATGATGAGGCGGTTGACCTGATCGCCGTCGCCGAGATCGAGCTGCCGGTACTTCACTTTCCCGTCGTTTCCGGGCAGGCTTTCGAGAAGGCCGCGGATTCTTACGTTTAAAACCGAGCGGCCAGTGAGGATCACGGCGACGTGCCGGGTTTGCTCAAGGATCTCTTTGGCAAAGAGAAGGCCCAGGCCACCCAGCCCGCCGGTGATCAGGTAGACGCCATGATCTTTGAACACGCCAGACGGCGTTTCCGCTTCTGCCTCTGCCCCTTCCCAGCGCAAAACCTGACGGGCGCCATTTCGGTATCGGACGAGCGCATCCAGGCCGAGGCTCTTTTCGTTCTGCAGCAGTATGGCAAGACCCTCCGGCGTCATCTCTGGCCCTACGAGAATGACCTGGCCGGTGAGCCGCCGATTTTCCAATGCCGCCGTCTTCAACAATCCGGACAAGCCTGCAAGCAGAGCGTGTTCCTGATGATCGGCGACGACGAGTTGCACGAGAACCTCGCCTCGTGGCTTGCTTTGAAGTATGGCTTGCAGTCGTTCAAAGCAAGCCAACGCGTAATCCGAGTACCGCCCGGCAATATTCTCCAGTTCGCTCTCCAGTGACAGGCAGAGGCCGTCCGGGATTGTCGACTGTAGTCGGACGGCATGGACGTTCGTCAGGTCACATAGGATGATGTGATGCTCCGCATAGTGGGGCGTTTCGGCTTCACTGTGGGCATCGAGATCGCTCGCTTGCCAGATCGGCGTGGCAATGAGACTGACGCGCGCCTGACTCGGCGCGGCCGTTACGCTAGCCACGTCGTTCGATGTGCGGAACGACAAGCCCTGCACTTGCACGCAGACGTTCCCGCGGTCATCGCAGAGGTCGACGTCGATGTCGCCAGCCCCACCCGCGTGTCGTGCCCATGCCACCATCGCGGCGGTACACGGCGATACGACGCGCAACGTCTGCAGCGCGGACACGAATTGGCGTCCGTCCGCGTCAGCGCAATCGCTCAAGGCAATCGCCACCTGCAGTGCACCCTCCAGCAACGCTGGATGCAGGATGTAGTCTGCGGAGGTACCGCCGCCATCCGGCGATCGCAGGGTTGCCAACAGCTGTCCGTTGCCTTGATACAAAGCGGTAATTCCCTGTAGAGTGGGCCCGTAGGCCAGCCCGTGACGGGCAAACGATTCATAGGGCGGCGCCAGGCATTGCGGCATCTCACGTTTGAGCTGCTCGATGTCGATCTTGGCCGGCGCCGGCTCGCGCCCGAGAACGGCACGCCCCTGACAGTGGACGATCTCCGAGTCCGCGCTCTCGCTATAGACATCATAGTCGACGTGCTCGCCACTGGGTCCCATAGACAACGCGACATTGATCGGATGGTCAGCATGGAAAACCATCGGGGACGCCCATACGGTTCCGTGCAGTTCCAAGACTCCCGGCTGCGGCCGCGCTTCCCATGCGTGCTCGATCGCCGCCCGCGCCATTTCCAGACATACAGCAGCCGGCAGCACGTTCTGACAGGCTTCGCCGTCGGCAGTGACCTCATGACCCGCGAGAAAGAACTCGCCTCCGGTGAACGTCGAGCGATACCGTTGGCCGCTCAGATCGGAGACGTTGCTGTGCAGCAGCGGGTGGAGGACTGCCATTGCTGGCATCATCGCGAGACTGTCTTGCCGCTCGATCCAATAGCGGTCTTTGGCGAATGGGTACACCGGAAGACTGATGCGCTGGGGTTTGACATCGCCATACAGAATGTTCCAATCGAGGTCCAACCCCTTGCTCCACAGGTCGAGAAGTTTGGGAAACTTCTTATCCGCAATCCATTGACCAATGGCTCGTTGCAGGTCGCCATCAGAAGTGAACAACGAGAGCGCGTCCTTGTTGTGTTTCGCCTGGCCCTCGTAAGCGTCTTCGATCCGCTGTTCACCGTCGAGATAGCTCTGGAGTCTTCCCGCCAGTTGTTCCACCGACGTCACAAGGAACCCTAGACGCTCATCCAACGGCGCTCTGCAAACCTGCAATGTGTAGGCAAGCTCGGCCAGATCGGGAGCCAAAGCCGCCGTTCGGATGAACTCCAATAGATCGCGGGCCTTTTGCCGAAGCTGCTCCACGGTCCTCGCCGACAAGGGCACGATGGTCTTCGCGTCTCGCGGCAAAATAGACGCCATCCGCTTGACGCCGACCGGTTGCAGATACTCTCCGATGACCAGATGCGCGTTCGTGCCGCTGAAGCCGAAGGAGCTGATGGCGGCCTGGCGCTTAGGCGCATCGCGCAGATCCCACTCCTGCAGACGGGTGTTGATGTAGAAGGGGCTGTCAGTCAGAGCGATGTGCTCGTTGAGCCGTTCGAAGTTGATGGTCGGCGGCAGCTGTTTGTGCTTGAGCGCCAGGAGGATCTTGATGACTCCGGCCGCTCCCGCGGCGGTCAGGCAGTGCCCGATGTTGCTCTTGACAGACCCCAGCGCGCAGTATTCTTTGTTCTGTGTGTACTTCTTGAAGGCCTGTTTGAGACCTTCCACCTCGATCGGATCTCCCAGTTTGGTGCCCGTTCCATGCGCTTCGATCAGCTGAATCTTCGCCGGATCGATTCCGTATTTGTCGTAGACCTCCTGCTCCAGGCGTGTCTGCGATTCCGGGTTGGGCGAGGTGATACCATTCGTCCTGCCGTCCTGATTGACTCCCCATCCTTGAACGACTCCATAGATGACGTCACGATCTCGTTCGGCGTCGGCCAACCGTTTCAAGACCACAACGCCTACGGCTTCTCCCGGCACAAACCCGTCCGCTCGTTGATCGAATGTAAAGCACCGCCCTTCGGCGGACAGCATTCCCGTCTGCGAGGTCCGGATATGCATTTCCGGGCCGGCCATCACATAAACGCCGCCCGCCAGGGCCAGATCGCTGACGCCGGAAGCGAGACTGTCACACGCCTGGGTGATCGCGACGAGGGAGGACGAGCACGCCGTGTCGATGGAAACGCACGGCCCCTGCAGGTTCAGGAAATAGGAAATTCGCGCGGCCAGAATCGACGTCGCGCTGCCCGTGAAGCCGTGCGCGCTCAACTGATGCGCTCGCGACGCCTGGTGATAGTCGCTGGCGGCACATCCTGCAAAGACGCCGCACTTGCTGCCGGACAGTATCCGCGCGTCGTATCCGGCATGTTCGATACTGTGCCAGCACGCTTGCAGAAACAACCGCTGCTGCGGATCCATGTCCTCGGCCTCGGCGGGTGAGATGTTGAAAAAGAGCGGATCAAACCGGTCGTATTCTTCGAGAGCACCAACCCATTGACTGTTGGTCTTGCCTGCCAGGGCATCGCCCGGCCGATAGTACGTATTGACATCCCACCGCTCGCGCGGGACCTGGGTGATGCAGTTTCTCCCCGCGGCGAGGTTCTGCCAGAACTCGTCGATGTTCTTCGCCTGCGGGAACTGGCCGGCCATACCGATGATGGCAATGGACTCTGTTGCATGACGTGCGGAAGCGGGCGTCATCCATCGCCAGTCCGTTCCGCTGCGCCATGACGTGAGCTTCGTCGCCGCCTTCTTCTGCACGGGAAGGCGATTCGCTGAAACAATGTCCGTAGTTGGGCGGCCGACCGAGAGGTTTCCGCTGGTTTGGGCTTCGCCCGTTACATAGCGGCTCAGTTGCGCCAGAGTGGAATAGTTATAGACCTTGGTCGCCTCGATGGAGGTCCGATACGTTTCATTGATCTTGCGGATCCAAGTCACGCCGGCGACCGAATCGAGTCCGAGGTCGACGAACTGGGCGTTGTCATCGATGTCGCTCTCCCGCATCTGGAGTTCATTTGCCAGGAGTGTTCTCAACGTTGCGCTGACGGCAACGAGTGTGTCCCCGTCGTCAACCAGCCGCTGCGGAGGAGCCGGAGTAGCGGTTTCGGTCTCCTCGTAAAATTTGTTGTGGATTTGCGCCAGCGTGTCGGACCGACCGACGAAGGTCTGGTCATGCATGGCTACTTCCCGCTGGTACGTCTCGTCCAGCGATTCACGCATGTACCCGGTCAACTGCTGTTTGAGGGCGATCAGCCGGCTGCGGGGTGCTTGCGCAACTCGCTGCGCCAACGCCATCGCCGCGTTAAGGAGGTCCGCACGAGGCACCACAGCAAGCCGCAGCCCACGGGCCTTGAGGATGCTGCCGGTATAGGGCTGCGCCGTGAGCAGGCTTTCCCGCGCCAGATCCTGCCCCATCTTGGCGCCCAGGATGTACGTGGCGCCAGCGCCTGGCGTAAACCCATAGTCCATATACGGGCTGACATACCAGCTTTCCTCGCTCAACAGCACGAGGTCGGCGAACATCCCCAGGCACCAACCGGCGCCGATGCCGTGCCCCTGCATCGCTGCGATCACAGGCAGCCTGCAGTCCAGCGCCAGCTGGAAGACCTTGGAGTCCGTGAACCTAACCTTGCCGGCCTGAATGGCCAACAAATTCTCTTTGGTGCCGCCCAGCGCAAAGTACTGATCGTACCCGGTAAGGACGACCACCTTATAGGCCGGTGTCTGCTCGATGTGGGCAAACACTTCCGTGAGCCCCTGCACCAGCGCATCGGAAAACATATTTTTCGCTTCCCGATCCTCCATCGCCACCACCACGATGCCGCCCGGATGCGCGGTGGCACTCACCACCCGCGATAGAAGGGCAATGCGTGCCGGTGCCGTCAGCTGCAGCTCAAGGGATTCGGCTTCCTGCTCCCTTACAGCAGGCAGCTTCCGAGCCATCTCCTCGAGCACTGCCGCCGTGTCCTGCTTCAAGGAGACCAACATCGGCCACGGCAGGCTCGCCCAGTGGGAGGCCACGTTGATGGCTACCGACAGGACATGGTCCTCTTCCGCAACCAGCACCGTTCCGATACGCCGCTGTAGCTCCTCACCGGAATAATCGGCGCCGGTGAGCAGGATTTCCGCAGCGGCCTCATTGCCGAACCGATGCATGACGACAGGGGCTGCCGATTGAGAGATGTTCGCCGACGAGTACATGCCATTTCGGCTGTAAACGCAGCCATCGCAGGTCTGGGCGATGAGCCACGCATTGTCCTTCGCATTTCCCGACAGCGCCGCAACCATCGGGATCTCGGACTCGACGATCAGGCGCTGCAGATCCTTCGCCACATGATCGGCAACGGCTGCCGAAAGAAACTCCCGATTCCTACTGGCGAGCACGATCGCTTTGTAGGCGCCGCTCCGGCGAACCGCGGTGATCACGTGACCGAGATCCTTCGCCACGTCATCAGCCAGCACGTCCCCGAAGGTGATGACAAGAACGCGTTCGACGGGCGTGTCGAGTGCGATTTGAGGCGACGTCGATGCGATGGTCGTCAAGACAGGATTCGAAGGCTCTTCCGTGGCAGGCTTCACCGCCTTGAGCCGGTCAACCATGCCGGCTAGATCAGGCGTGAGATGCTGTTTCAGCAGCCGGAGCGCATTCTGTGGCTTCGCCGCCAACGTCGACGCCAACTCTCGCGCCGACACCTCCACTTGCCCGGCCGGTACGATGGGGCACGTCCATCCTTTCGCCCGAAGCTGTCGGCCCGTGGCAACGGGTAATCCATACAACAGGTCCTGTGCCGCGGCGCTCCCGAATCGCTCGCGCAACAGCATCCCCACGGTAGCGGTCGGATAGACGTCCGTCCGCGGATCGATGGTCCCGTAGGTCCCATCCTCGTCGCACACCATGAGCTCGCAGAGCGCGGCGGCCAGCAAGCCAGCCCCGGCGACCTCGCCATGCAGCATGGCGATGATCGGATAGGGGAACGACACGATCGACGCGTAGAGTTTCTGCTCGACGGCCTCGTTGTTTTCCTCTTCTCCGCGCAACCGTCCGAGCCCGCCTAGCAGCAGGACCTTGGCTGTTGTCTCCTTCTGCACCCTGTCCAAACCCTGTAACAAGTGCCCAATCACGCCTCTTGCTGAGGCGCCGAGCTCGATCGAGAAGATGCCGTTACCCTCGTCATACAGCCGGATGCCAGCAGCGGCCGGAGACTCCGAGCTCATCGCGGCAGCGGTAGCCAGCGTAATCGGCGACTTAATCGCCGACGGCGCCGCCGCGGAAAATGCCGCGTCCGGCGCGGCTAAAGAGATCGTTCTGCCCTGTTTCTGCTCAAAGGGCAGCCGCGCAATTTCCGGCTGCGGGACGAGCATGATTTCCTTACGCTGCGAAGGAGCCGCCGTCACCACAGCCATCGGCTCGGCGATCTCCACCGATGCCCGACGGCAACTCACGCCCCGCACCTCCGCGGCAACATTGCCGCGCACATCGCACAGATCGATGTCAACCCTCGCGACCTCATCCACCGCCTTACTGCCCGGCGCATGACGCACCCAAGCAATCATCTCCGGGCTACAGGCCGCTGCTACGCGCAGCGCTTCGACCGACGACAGAAGTCGCTCACCGTCGGTCAATCCCCCTGCGGCCTCTAGCGCGCGATCCAGCAAGACCGGATGGAGGACATAGTCAGCCGCTGTGTTCTCCAGCGACTTCGGCAGCCGAAGGCTGGTGAGGGGCTGCTTGTCTCTTTCTAGTTGCTCGAGATTGAGAGAGGCCGGCGCGACTCGATCGGTCAACCATGCCCGACCCTGACAATGGATGGTCTGTTCGACCCCATCATTGCTGTAGATTTCGAAGTCGATCTGGTCTTCCTTCTTTGCGAACAACGTCACATGGACCTGTTTGCCATCATGGACAACGGCCGGCTCTCCCAGCGTGACGTCGCGCAATTCCACGGACATTGCCTGCCCGACGCCCGTCGCCTCCTGCACGGCGGCCCGTGCCATTTCCAGATACGCCGCAGCAGTGACCACCCTGCGGCCATCAGCGGGGTCACCGCTCAGGAAGAGCTCCTCGCCCGTCAATGTCGCGCTATAGCTTTGCTGGCGCAGGTCCGACGTATTGCTGTGCAGCAAGGGATGCAGGAACGAGGTGGTTGTACGTTTTCCGGCAATCTGCGCCGCGGCATCGAGGTCAATCCAGTAGCGCTCTTTCGCGAAGGGGTAGGTGGGAAGACTGACGCGCTGCGGCTGACTCTCGCCGTACAGCTTGTTCCAATCAATCTCCACCCCCTTGACCCACAGCTCCATCACCCTCGCCACTTTTCCCTTGACGATCCACTGATCGACCATCTTCTGCAGATCGGTGTCGCTGCTGAACATCGACAGCGATTGCTTGTCGCGCTTTACCTGTCCTTGAAATGTGTCTTCGATCTCCTCCTCGCCAGCCACATACGCCTGAAGCTTTTTCGCGAGTTGTGCGGCCGTGCTCACGACGAAGCCGACCCGCTCGTCCATCGCTTCGCGGCCGGTTTGGAGCGTATAGGCCACTGCAGCGAGCTCGAGGGTATCCAGCCGGGGCTGCATGAAATCCAGCAGATCGCGCACCTTCTGGAGCAGTTGCTCTGCTGTCCTCGCCGAGAGCACGATCGCCAGATTGACAGACGAAGCCGGATGGTGGGCAAGTTGCGGATATTCCTCGACGATCACATGCGCATTGGATCCGCCTGCACCGAACGATGAGATTCCGGCGATCCGCGGAACCTTCCGCCCATCGATGACCGGCTGTTCCCACGCCCTCAGCGATTGATTGACAATGAACGGCGTGATGCCGAAATCGATATGGGGATTCAGTTGTGCTGCGTGCAGCGACGGCACGATCTGCTGATGCTGCATCTGCAGTAGCACTTTCGTCAGTCCGGCGATGCCGGCCGCCGATTCACAATGGCCGATGTTCGATT
>DATLWH010000718.1:0-3383 GCA_035576505.1 Thermoanaerobaculia bacterium
GTGGCGGCCGCCAGTTGGGAGATGCCGGCGACCCAGGTGTACGGCGGCAGCGCCTTCGTCACCTGGTCGAGAATGTGCGGCCAGACGTAGCGTTGGGCGTCGATCTGGCGGATCACGTTCAGCTCGGCCACGAGCGAATCCCGGGCCCGCTCCGCGGCGTGCTTCTGCGCGATCAGGCCGTCCCAGCGGCGCATTTCCTTCCGGACGTCGTCGCGGTGCGAGTTGAGCCGCGCCAGATTCGCCGTGTCGATGACGAACAGGCCGCCGCCGACCGCCAGCGCCACCAGCCACGCCCCGATCGCGCTCAGGAGCCACGGATCCTTGACGTTGGCCATGAGCGCGCGGAAGTCGGGAAGCTTGATGCCTCCGCCGCCCTTGGCGATGTTCCGTTTTTGCCCGGGGAGAAGATTGACTTCGATCATGCGGCACGCCTCAGCGCGAGACCGACCGACAGCATGAGCAGCGGAGCCACTTCATCCACCGAAATCGTCTCGAATACGTCGTCACGGTACTGGAGGCGCTGAATGGGGCTCGCGAGCTCCACCGGCACCTTCAGGCGCTGCGCCAGGGCATCGTTGAGCCCCGGGATGCGCGCCCCGCCGCCGCTGGTGTAGACCCGCGCGAGGCCGCCCGCCGAACGGGAGGCTGTGGCCAGGAAGGCCGCCGCGCGCTCGACCCCGACGGAGATCTCTTCCCCGCGGGCTTCGACGTAACCGGCCAGATCCGCACTCTGCGCGGTCCCCTGGACCACCTTTTCGGACTCTTCAGCGGACATGCCCTTTTCGCGCTGCAGGTCTTCCCGGAACCGGCGCGTGCCGACCGCGAGATCGCGGGTCAGCGTGGGAACGCCGTCCTCGAGGATGTTCACGTTGGTGACTTCATGCCCGATGTTGACCAGCCCCACCACGCCCTGCATGGCGTCAGGGTGGTTCAGCTCGAAGGCGTTGTGAATGGCGAAGGCGTCGACGTCGATCACGGCAGCGCTGAGCCCGGCTTCGGCCAGCAGCGACATCCGGCCCTCGACCAGCTCCCGCTTGGCCGCCACGAGGAGCACGTTCATCTGGAGCCCCTCGGCGTCGGGATCGAGGATCTGGAAGTCAAGCTCCACGTTGGCCATGTCGAAGGGCACGTGCTGTTCCGCTTCCCAGCGGATGACCTCGCGGGCGTCCCCTTCTTTCATCCGGTCCATCTGAATTTTCTTGACGATCACGTCGCGGCCGCCCACGGCGGTCACGACCGACTTCTGCTTGACGCCCGCAGTCGAAAAGAGCCCCCGGATGGCCTCGGCGACGATCCCAGGGTCCATGACCTCCCCTTCGACGATCGCATCCGTCGCGACCTCGGTGGTGGCCACCTTGATGAGCTTCGGTTCCGCCCCGGAGTGGTCGATGACCACCAGTTTGATGATCCCGGAGCCGATATCGAGCCCGACCGACGTTTTTTTGCCGCCCAGGAAGCCAAAGAGGGCCATGGTCGCCTATGGTTAAAGAAAGAGGGGGCGAGGGCAAACTACAGTATGCCCCGCCCCTTATCCTGTCAAGCCTCGAACCTACTTGAGGCCTGGCGAACAACTATTTTGGTGACCGACACTTAGGCCGTTTAGAACAGCTGTATCCATCCCCTCGAGCGCATCAGCGACACGGCGCTCGTATTTTGTAACGTGGTGAGAATAGCGCAGTTAGAGTACAAAAGTGTCGCATTACCGCTCAGTGAGTTGTTGCCGGTGATCGCCGAGTCGCGGGCCATGACTGCGCCGTAGAAATGGGCGTCCGTGTTGCCACCGCCGGCGGTGTTGATCGAGCCCAGCACGAGGGTGATTCCGAAGAACTGGAACGACCCCTGGACGCTCAAGTTGCCGTTTACCAACAGGATACCCTGCCCTTGATCACCATTGAGGGTGACGTTCCCGTTGATGTAAATGATCGGGAAGTAGCCAGAACAGACCGGGAGGGTGCCCATGCCGTCCCCCCAATTGGTATTCACGGTCTTGTCGCACACGCCTCCGGTCGAAACGGGGTCGATCTTCATGTTGCCGCCGGACGTCGTGATGTTCGCGTTCGCGGCCAGCGTATGGAAGAGCGAGTCCAGGTAATTGAACTTGTTGTGCAACGTAGTGTCCGTCGTCACCGGAGGATTGCCGGAAACGTTCCCGTTGCCGCCCATCGTCACATTGCCGCTGGTGCTGACTCCCGAGACGCCCGCGTTGGTGGCGGGGCAGCCGGCCCATCCTGGGGGCGGATTGTCATGACCGTCCACCGACGCGTTGCCCTGAAGACTGACGCCGTTCTCCGCCGTCAGCGACGCGCCGATCTGAAAATTGATCGGTTTGATCTTGGAGAGGATCCCGATTCGGGACCGCCCGCCGCCCCCGATCCCGACCTTGCTGGTATCGGCCGAGCCGGTGACGTCGAGAAGGAAGAGGCTCGGCGACAGGCGGTACACCCGCCCGGCGTAACGCGCCCCCTTCATGTTGGTGAGCGAATCTCTTGGGATGCCGACGGTGTCGCCCGCCACGCCGTGATAGACCGCCATGTTGGCGTACGTCGACGGCAACCAGTTCGACACCACCTTGATCGCGCCGCCTTCCGCCGAACCGAAGGCGCGGCCGGAGCTGCGCGTATTCTCGGCCACCCGCTGTTCCTGGGTGGCGGCGAAGAACGCGCCGGCCACGAGCGCCCCGATGATGACGAGGGCGAAGATCGCGAGTGCGAGGGCCATCCCTCGTTCATTCCGCAGTACGAGCTTCATCGAATCGCTCCTGGTTAGAACCGACGATTGTTGCGCAACGACACGATGGTCGTGATGCTGTCGACCGCCTGCGACGTCGACCCGTTCGACTGCCGAACGGGCTGCGCGGTCATCCCGCGCACGCTGATCTTGATGGTCTGCACCTTCGTAGGATCGGTCGTCACCGCACCGGTCGCATCGTAGTACGCCAGCGCCATCCCGGTGCTGAGCACCGGGCCAATGGCGGGTTGCAGTGTGCCGTTTCCCAGGCGATAGCCGATGTAATACTGGCCGTCACTCGCCTGATAGAGCTTGTAGGTCACCATGTCGAAGCCGCGCACGGGGGCGTTCACCGGAATGCCGCCGACGGCGTTCACGAACGGCACCCGCGTGGCTGCCGAAAGCGAAACCGTCATCAGCCAGCCGCTGCCCACGGCCCCACCGGTGCAGGTGGCGCTGACGGGGTTCGTGGTAATGGCCGCGGGGATCCACACGTCGTCATTCCGGGTGGTGTCAGTTGCACCCGCGTAGAAAATCAGCAGCGAGTCGTTGGTAGACGGGAGCGACGCGCCGTAGGTCATGGATTTCCAGACCGTCAGCGTCAATCCACCCAGCCCGGCCCCCAGCACCGGCGGCGTGCAGGCGACGGCGAATTG
>DATLWH010000719.1:0-4620 GCA_035576505.1 Thermoanaerobaculia bacterium
AGGCGGGCACGATCGAACGCAACCGGACGTCCGGAGGCAGAATTTGCTCGAGGCGGTCGAGGAGCTCGCTCCAAGCGAAGGCGCGCTCGGCGAGTTGCGAGTTCGCGAACTCCGCCTGCGATGCCAGGAGCTTGAGATCGACGCCGCGCAGCCGCTGGGTGAGCGTCGCCGCTTCGCGCTGCTCATCCGTGATCTGCCCTTCCAATTTGGCGATGTCCGCCCGGGTGGTCCTGGTCTCCGTCCTGTAACGAAGGAACGTGTCGACGTTGTTGAGGGCGAGGAAGGCCGTCAGCAACGCCATGATGACCACGGCGGCATAGACCGGGCGGTAGTCGCGGAACGGGCGGGAGGCGAGGTTGAGATGGATCGGTTTCACCCTGCGAAAACTCCTGTGGCCGCGGTCAGCTCCGCTTCATAGGCGCTGGCGTCGCCGGAAGCCTGCTCGGCCACGTCGCGCAACGAGATCCTCCGTACCGGCGCGGAGAACTCACTGCCGATGGCCTCGGTTACAAAGCCGTTGATGCCGTTGCCGGCAACGTAACAGTTCTCGATCGACGTGGTCTGCAGCGTGTCGCGCAAGTAGGTCGCCGAGATCTTGATCTCCTGCTGGAGCGTGCGCTCGCCGTTGAGATTGCGCGAGCGGATGAAGAGGGGCTGCGTGCCGCGGAAAAGGACGGTGGTGAAGTCGTGGTCGCGGATGTAGAAGAAGATCCGGTCGCGCGTCGTGGCCGGTTCGCGCGCGGTGATGGCGTTCCAGATGTTGAGGCCCACCGGCTCGATGAGGACGATCTCGATGCCGGCCGCCTCGAAGAGCCGCTCGATGGCGGCGAGCGTCGCTTCCACGGCGCTGACCGCGAGGATCCTCGGCGGCGTGCGGCTGAGCACCTCGTACGAAAGACGCAGAGCGGAAGGATCGATGGGCATGGTGCGGCGCAGGCTCCAGCGGATCACCTCGGCCGCTTCGCTGGCACGCTCCGGCAGCGCCTGCAGCTCGATGATGTTGATCCGGAACCAGGAGTCCGGAAGGAGAAGCGACACTTTGTCCCACCGCCCGGTTTCGAGCTTCATGCGCCGGAGCACTTCGGCGAATACGGCCTCGTTCTGCAACTGCGGCGTCACCACGCCCGGCGCGAAAACGTCATCGCGCAACGCGTAGCTTTTCGCCTGCAGGATCTGCATCTCCTTGCGTCCGCGGCCGACGCGGGCGTGGATCAGAGAATCACTGTCGAGGACAACGACGTCAGGTGGGAAGGAACGCGCCATATCACTCCACGAAGGTGACCTTGTTGATTTCCCGCAACGTGGTCTGCCCTATCATCACTTTCCGGAGCGCCGATTCGCGGAGGAACATCATTCCTTCTTCTTTGGCAGCCTTCTTGATTTCCGAGGCAGGGCGGCGGTCGAGGATCATGGTTCGAATACGATCGGAGAGGTCGAGAAGTTCCGAGATGGCCGCGCGGCCGTGGAAACCGGTGCCGTTGCAGTCGATGCAGCCGGTGCCTTCCCAGAACTTCGTCCCGCGGTACTCCTTGGGGTCGAGGCCCGATTCGACGATGAACGAATCGGGGTACGACACCTCATGCTTGCACGAATCGCAGATGCGCCGCACCAGGCGCTGCGCCAGGACGCAGTTGAGGGCCGAGACGAAGTTGTAGAGATCGACCTTCATGTTCAGGAAGCGGCCCAGAACGTCGACCACGTTGTTGGCGTGGACCGTCGTGAAGACGAGGTGTCCGGTGAGCGCGGACTGCACGGCGATGGCGGCGGTCTCCTCGTCGCGGATCTCGCCGACCATGATCTTGTCGGGGTCGTGACGAAGGATGGCACGGAGACCGCGCGCGAACGTCAGACCCTTCTTTTCATTGACCGGGATCTGGGTGATGCCGCGGAGCTGGTACTCGACCGGGTCTTCGATGGTGATGATCTTGTCTTCCGAGGTCTGGATCTCGGAGAGGGCCGCGTAGAGCGTCGTGGTCTTGCCCGAGCCGGTGGGGCCGGTGACCAGGACCATGCCGTAGGGCTCCTTGATGAACTTGCGGAACTTCAGGAGCATCTCGTCATCGAAGCCGAGGACGTCCAGGCGAAGGCTCTTGAAGTCGGAGTTCATCGACTCCTTGTCGAGAATACGGATGACCGAGTCTTCGCCGTGCGCGGTCGGTACGATGGAGACACGGAAGTCGATGGTGCGTCCGGTGATCCGGAGCTTGAAGCGGCCGTCCTGGGGGACGCGTTTCTCGGCGATGTCGAGCTCGGACATGACCTTGATGCGCGAAATGATGGTGCTGTGATGGCGCTTGTCGATCGGCTCGAGGGCCTCGTAGAGGACGCCGTCGATGCGGTACTTGACGACGACTTCGTTGTCCCGCGTCTCGATGTGAATGTCCGAGGCCCGGCGCTGGATGGCGTTGAAGACGATGGAATCGACGAGCTTGATGATCGGAGACGACTCGTGCTGCGTGATCGAATCGATCGTCAGCGTCTCTTCGCCCTCTTCGTCCTCGCCGACGAGCGTCATGCGGAAACCTTCGGTGGCTTCGTCGAGGACGCGCTGGGTCGACTCCGACTTCTGCAGCTTGTCGCGGATCGCCGCGGGAGAGGCCACTTTGACTTTGAGAGGGGCGCCGAGCAACAGCTCCAGCTCGTCGAGCTTCAGCACGTCGGTCGGATCGCCGACGACGACGGCGATGTGGCCGTTCTCGCGCTTTTCGGGGAGGAACTGATAGCGGATCATCAGTTCGAGGGGGACGTCGCGGAAGAGCTGGTGATCGACCTGGAAGTGCTCGAGGCTGACGTACTCGAACCCGTACTGGTCGGCAAGCCGCTGCGCGCGCGCGGACTCACCGGTCGGATCGGCGTTTTTGTAGAGGAGCGTGCGTGGATCGGCGGCCATGGTCATCTCTTATTGCGCGACGTTGCTGAGCTGGAATAGCGGGAGATAGAACGCGTAGAGCAGGACGGCAATGACGCCACCCATGAAGACAAGGATGAGGGGCTCGATGGCCGACACCATGCGCGTCAGTCTTGACTCGATTTCCTCGTCGTAGAACTCGCTGACATTTCCGAGCATTTCCGTTAGGGCCCCGGTCGACTCACCGACCTTGATCATTTCCACCGCCAGGTCGCTCATGGCGCCGGTGTTTTCCAGCGAGCGCCACAGCGGCTCGCCCTCGCGCACGTTCTTCACGATGCCGAAGATCTTCGAAGACGTCGACAGGTTCGTCACGGACTGGGAAGCGATCTCGATGGACGGAACCATCGGTGTCCCACCCGCCAGGAGCGTGCCGAGAGATTGCGTGAACTGCATGATGGCAAAGCGGTGCAGGATACCGCCGGCCAGTGGGATCTTCAGTTTGAGCCCGTCCCAGACGATGCGGCCGCTCGTGCTGATCCAGCGACGGAAGATGATGAATCCTCCCACGGCGATGATGCCCATGATCGGCAGGTTGGTATTCAACGACTTCGAGATGCCGATCATCAATGTCGTGAACCAGGGCAGCTCGGCCCCGAAGCCCTGATAGAACTCGGCAAACTTCGGGATGACCTTCGTGAGCATGATGAAGACCATTCCCATCGAGAGAAAGATGAGGATGGTCGGATAGATGAGCGCCCCGATGACCCGCTTCCGCAGGTTGACGATGATCTTCTGATAGCGGAGAAAGCGGCGAAGAACGCCCTCCAGGTCTCCCGAACGCTCGCCCGCGCGCAGCGAGGTCGAGTAGATGGGAGGAAAGGCGTCGCCGTACGAGGCGAAAGCGTCGGAGAGCGCCACGCCCGACTTCAGTTTCTCCCGGACGTCGGTGAGTACTTCCTTGAAGCGCAGGTTCTTCTGCCGCTCCAGCATGATGTCGAACGACTGAAGAATCGGCAGGCCGGCTTTGACCAGGGCCAGAAGCTCCTGATTGAAAAGCAGGAAGCGCTCGGTGGAGATGATCTTTCGGTTTCGGGGCAGAAGGTCCCGCAGGTGGACGCTCCCCCGCTTCGCGTCAAAAACGTGCATCCCCTGCTGGCGCAGATCGTCTTCCGCGGCGCGGACGCTGAGAGCCTGCACGTGGCGCTCGGTGACGGTTCCGTCGGGTGTGCCGACTCTGACGATGAACTCGGGCATGGTTTCGTGTCCTGCCTCTATGACGGCTGATGCCGTGAAAAGGTTCCAGGCCGGGCAGGTGTGACGGTTCTGTGGGGTTTGCCGGTACTGCCGATTCTGACGCTGCGCTCGGGCATGGGTTCGTCTCCTGCCTCTTTGACGGCCGGGGCCGCAAAAAGGTTCCAGGCCGGACGGTTCCGTCGGGTGTGCCGACCTCTGGCGATGAACGCTGACATGATTTCGTGGCCTGCCTCTATTGGACGGCCGAGGCCGTGAAAAGGTTCCGAAGGCGGCAGGGTGCTTACAACGGGGTAGGGTGGGGACGGATTCCGCGATTCGCTGGTCTGCCCCATACCCCGGGGCACGGGGATCTGTGACCCGCGTCACGCCGCTGGAGAGGGATGGCGCTCAATTTGAATGCTCTGGCTGCCACGTGAATCCCCCGCTCCGCCGGCGTAGTGATCTTCCTCCCGACCCCTCTCAGGAGCCTATCCGCTTGCTGATTGTCGAGGATGACGAGAATTTCGGCATCTAGC
>DATLWH010000720.1:0-6790 GCA_035576505.1 Thermoanaerobaculia bacterium
ACGACAAGATCCGCGAGAACCTCGAGGTCACCAAGACGGTCATGCCGATCGCCGAGGCGAAGAAGACCGGCGCGGTGGCCATGTTCGGCGAGAAGTACGGCGAGAACGTGCGCATCGTCACAGCCGGCGATTTCTCGCGCGAGTTCTGCGGCGGTTGCCACGTCAACCGCACCGGCGACATCGGGCTCTTCAAGATCACCAGCGACCGCTCGCTTGCGGCGGGAGTGCGCCGTATGGAAGGGCTCACCGGCCGCGGCGCCCTGGCGTACTTTCAAACGATCGAAGACGCCGCGCACGAGCTACAGCAACAGCTCAACGTGCGCCTCGAAGATGTGCCGGCGCAGTTGCGGACGATGCTCGAGCGGCAGAAGGCGCTGGAGAAGGAGCTCAAGCAGCTCAAGTTGAAGGTGGCCGGCGGGGGAGCGGGCGCAACGTCATCGCCTGCCGATGATTCGGTCGATGTCGACGGCGTGAAGCTCGTAGCCCGCCGCATCGACGACGTCAGCGGCGGCGATCTGCACAATCTCGCCGACACCTTCCGCTCGAAGCTCAAGTCGGGTGTCGTCGTCCTCGGCTCGGTGACCGACAGCAAAGTCACGCTCCTGACCGCGGTCACGAAGGATCTACTCGATCGCGTGAGCGCCAACACGCTCATCAACAAGCTCGCGCCGATCGTCGGCGGGAAGGGCGGCGGCAAGCCCGACCTGGCCCAGGCGGGAGGAAAGGATCCCGACAAGCTGAACGAGGCCATCGAGCATGCGCCGCAGGCCCTGCGCGAGGTGTTGGGGGGGAGGGTGTAGCGTGTTCGACCTCGCCGAGCAGTTAGATTCGATTCGCAATGTATTGTCGGAGCGAGGGATTGAATTTGCTGTCTGCGGTGGGATGGCGATGGCTATTCACGGTTTCACGCGCGCAACCGAGGATCTCGATCTGTTCGTGAGACCAGAGGATGTCATTGCCATTGAAGAGATCGTCGCTGGGCTTGGTTACACCATCAAAGCACATCCGATGACGTTTTCGGGCGGGGCTATGAAGATTCGGAGGGTGTCGAGGATCGATCGCTCCGATGGGGACACCCTGACGCTAGATCTTCTGCTGGTTACGCCAGAGACGTCACATGTGTGGGAAACTCGACAAATCCTGACTTGGCGCGACCGGCCGTTCCCAGTCGTTTCACGCGACGGTCTGATCACACTCAAACGATACCGATCCAGCGAAATGGATCTTGTCGATATCGGCCGTTTGCAAGGTGGCGAATGAAAGAGATCGATTACTCGGATAAAGCCATTTCCATACGAATCACGCGCGTGGCGCAGCTTCGCAATTTATGTCTCTCGCTCGGCAGGGCCGGCAGAGCGGCGCGCGATGCCGACGCCGTGAAACGGCAGGCGAGCCTCACACCGTCCACCTCCAAGGCCGGCGAGAATCGCTGACCGGCCGGAACGCGTCGGGATAGTGACTGACCACAAATCGCCATCCTGTCCAGAAGAGCGAGAGGATGTCGTGGCGGACCTCGCCCTCGTGTGGATGCCGGGCCAGGTACGCGGAGGTCAGTCCTACGATCTGCAGCTTCTTCCGGCGATCGACGGCATCGACCCCGAAGCCGGCCGCAAGGCTCTGCCGCGTCTTCACCTCGACGAAGACGAGTAGCTCTCCGCGGCGCACGATGAGGTCGATCTCTCCACCGCGCAACCGGACGTTGCGTGCCACGATTCGATAACCGCGCAGCCGGTAAAACCACGCCGCGCGGCGTTCACCGCGTCGTCCGAGGTCACGAGAAGGGATGCGCATCCACCGAGGATCCCTCGGAGTCTTCGAATTGCGGCAAGGTTCTACCGATGGTGGAATCCTGATCTGCGAACATCTGCGTCATCTGCGGATAAGGCCTTTCCGTAGATTACGCAGATGTTTCGCGGATCAGGACGCCCTCTCTACTTCCTGTGGAAGTGCTTCTCGATATCCAGATGGCGGATGTCGACGATGATCGGGCGGCCGTGGGGGCAGGCGTAGGGGTTCGATGAGTCGAGCAGCTCCGCGGTGAGGCGGGCCATCTCCTCTCCGTTGAGCGGGCGGTGGACTTTGATGGCGGCCTGGCAGGCCAGCGAGGCGCATACCTTCTCACGGACATGCTGCAGGTGCGAGCGATCGTCCAGCGAGGCGTCGACGAGCTTGTGAAGAAAGGCATCGACGTCGCTTTTCACCAGATCCGGCGGCACGGCGGCAATGGCGAAAACGTTGCCGGAGAAGCGCTCGATGTCGAAGCCGACGATGCGTAGCTCGGCCAGGTGCGACTCCAGAACGGCGCTCTCGGCGGCGCCGCTCTCGTAGAGAATCGGCGTCAGCAGTTGTTGCGTCACCGGCGCCTGCTGCCCGGCGCGGTAGAAGTATCGATCGTAGAGGACGCGCTCATGGGCGACGTGCTGGTCGATGAGCCGCAGGCCGGTGGGCGTGTCGATGACGATGTAACTCATCCGGTACTGGCCGATGACGCGCCCCTGCAGATCGCCCAGGCGCGGGTCGGCGTCATCCGCGCGCGGCGGCGCCTCGATCGTCGCTGTCTGCTCGCGCAGCGGCGGCTGCACCACGCTCTGCCGCTGGAAAAGAGGGGTGAACTCCGGGCGGTAGCCGGCCGGCGCGTCATCGTAGCGACGCGGCGGGAAGAGAGACGAGACAGGAGGTGGAGCAGGCGCCGTGGTCTGCAATAGTTGTGAGCCTTCCTCCGCCCCGCCGAGCGCGCGCTTGATGCCCTGCTCCACGGCGACGTGAACAGCGCCGGAGTCGCGGAAGCGAACCTCGGTCTTGGCCGGATGGACATTCACGTCGACAAGCTCCGGCTCGACGTCGACGAAGAGGACGATGGCGGGATGGCCGTCGAAATCGAAGGCGTCCGCTCCCCGGCTTGCGGCGTGCGTCAGAACGCGGTCTTTCACCAGCCGGCCGTTGACGAAGAAGTATTGATTGCGGCGGCTGCCGAAGCGCAGGCCGCGCGTGACGAAGCCGGAGATGCTGACGCGGTCGATGGTCATGTCGATCTCCTCGAGGTACGGCGCGGCGTCGTCACCGATGATCTGCACGACGCGCTCGCGCATCGTCGGCGCCGGGGGGAGGTCGACCACCGTCCGTCCATTGTGCTCGACGCGGAAGGCCCGCGACGGCAGCGGCAGTGCGTACGAGGAGACGATTGTCACGATGGAGCGGAACTCGGCGTCGGCCGACTTGAGGAACTTCCGCCGCGCCGGGACGTTCTCGAACAGCTCGCGGACGCTGATGGTCGTGCCGCGGTCGCGTGCGGCAGGACGCGACAGGCGCGCGCCGGTCAGTGGGTCGCACTCGATGTCGATGGCGGAGTCCGAGCCGCCGTCACTCGTCGTCAGCGTAAAACGCGAGACGCTGGCGATCGAGGGGAGCGCCTCCCCGCGAAAGCCGAGCGTTCGCACCCGCGCCAGGTCATCGAACCCTTGGATTTTCGAGGTGGCATGTCGCTCGAGCGCGAGAAGCGCGTCGTCGTGACTCATCCCGGAGCCGTTGTCCCGCACCTCGATCAGTTTTTTGCCGCCGTTCTCGAGGAGTACATCGATCACCGTCGCCCCCGCGTCGATGGCGTTTTCCACGAGCTCTTTGACCACCGAGGAGGGACGCTCCACCACCTCGCCGGCAGCGATCTGGTTGATGAGATCGGAGGGGAGGAGGTGGATGTGGGGCACTGGTGGATTATCTCAATTCGAACACCACTTTCCCGAACGCTTCGCGTGCTTCGAGGATGCGATGGCCTTCGGCGACCTCGGCGAGTGGGAGGATGCGGTCGATGACGGGACGAAGGCGGCCCGCTTCGACGAACTTCATGATCTCGTGCAGTTCGGCCAGGCTTCCCATCGTCGAGCCTAGGATGGAGAGCAGCTTGAAGAAAATGAGGCGGAGATTGATCGTCACTTCGCCGCCTGAGGTCGAGCCACAGGTGACGAGGCGCCCTCCTTTGGCGAGCGCACGGAGAGAGCGTTCGAACGTCTCGCCGCCGACATGCTCGACGACGACGTCGACGCCGCGTTTACCGGTCAGGCGGCGGACTTCATCGAGAAAATCGACCTGCGTGTGGACTATGGTCTCGTCGGCGCCGAGGGACTTGGCGCGCGAGGCCTTCTCCGCGGTGCCGGCGGTGGCGTAGACGGTGGCGCCCCACAATCTGGCGATCTGGATGGCGGCGCTTCCGACGCCCGAACCGCCGGCCTGGACGAGGACCGTTTCGCCCGGCCGGAGCTGCGCGCGGGCCACGAGCATGTGCCACGCCGTCAGCATGTCGAGCGGAAGCGCCGCGGCCTCCGCGAACGAGAGCGCGGGCGGTTTGCGGATCAGATTACGGACCGGGACGGCCATTCTCTCCGACGCGCCGCCGTTGACCGTTTCGCCGAAGATCCCCGAATGACGGCAGAGAGGATCGTTGCCCGAGAGACAGGCGGCGCAAAGTCCGCACGAATAGCCGGGAGCGACGATCACCTCGTCGCCTGCTTTCCAGCGCGGGTCGTCGACCGATTCGACGATGCCCGACACTTCCGAGCCGGGGATCATCGGCAGCGGGAACTTGTGCCCGGGCACGCCGCGGCGAAGCCAGATGTCGAGGTGATTGAGGGCCACGGCGCGGACGCGAATGATCGCTTCGCCGGGTCGGGCAGTCGGTTCGGCAACGTCAGCCATCTCCAGCTTCTCGACGCCACCATGTTCGCGGATCAGGATCGCTCTCATGGGCGCGGATGATAGCTCGCGGCGGGGGTCGGGAGTCGGGGGTCGGGGGTCGGGGGTCGGAGAGAAGGTTGCTGTGTTACAAGGTTGCTGGGGTTGCAAGGTTACGGGTGCCTCTTGAATCCCTGCTTAGCAACTCAGCAACCCAGCAACATTCTCCGACTCCCGACTCCCGACACCCTGCTTTAGCAACTCTGCAACTCTGCAACCCAGCAACATTCTCCGACTCCCGACCCCCGACCCCCGACACCCTACTTCAGCAACACAGCAACTTTGCAACCCAGCAACATTCTCCCGACCCCCGACTCCCGGGGTAAGATCAAGGCACACCACTTGCCTTTGCTCATGAACGTGCTTCGACGGGTTACCGCCATGCTGGCTATGTTGGCTCTCATCGGGCTGCTGCTGCTGCTCATCTGGCATGTGGAGATGCACCATGAGCACGGTGCATCGGCCGACGAGCCGGCAGTCGTCTCGCTCTCTTCCCCGCCCGGCGTGATATCCTGTTAAACGCTTGTGATCATGACAGTAACGGTTGGCATGGCCGGTGCTTTAACCATCCTTCATGAGAGCAAATAACGTGAGAATCGGCGTGGCGGTCGCGGTGATGGCGGTCATCATCCCGGCGATCCCGGCAATGGCGCAGCAGCCGGCGACGCACGATCTTACGCAGCAGTTCCTGAATGCCGGTGTAGCAGTGGAAGGACTTCGTGCCGTTGAGGTCGGAGGCATCGTCGTCCTTCGCGGCACGACGGTGGACAGGAATGCGGCGGAGAAAGCGGGTTCGGTGGCGCAGGTGCTCGGCTATACGCGCGTGGCCAACCTGATTCAGGTTGCCGACGTCCCTGATGACGCCCGCATCAAACGCATTGCCGAGCGTGAGCTCGGATCGAATCGTAGCCTCGACGGCACGGAGATCGCGGTCGAATCGACGAACGGTGTCGTTCGCCTCCGCGGCACGGTCTCGAGCGAACTGCAGAAGGACATGGCACTCACTCTCGTCCGCAACATCGCCGGCGTTCGTTCTGTGACGATGGCGTTGAGGCGGTAGGTGCTGCTACACCCACCTACCGCACGGTGTGAATCGAGAACTGGACCTTGTTGCTCTTCCGCTCCTCGGGAGCCCGGATCGTGTGGGAGAAGAGGACGCTGACGAGGACTTCGAAGTCGTGCACCGTGAGCGCCATTTCCGTCCCCAGGCCGGCGTCGACGGCGAAGTTGCGGGTCTTGAACAGATCGTTGTAGGCGAAGGCGACGTTCCCGACGCCGGCATAGGCGATGGCGTAGGCGGTATTGAAGTGCAGGGCCCGATAGCGGTAGTCGCGGTTGCGGAAGACTGGGACGAAATACTCGTTCGTCAGGTCCATCTCCTCCGTGCCGCTGGAAACGCTGTTGGATGTCTCGAGAGATCGCAGCGCTTCACTTCCGCCGAGGTTGAACATCTCGTAACCGGGGATCGAATAGCACTCGATCAGAGGCGTGGTGGGGGTGTTCCCGCAGAGGAACTGTTTCGTCAGGAACGTTCCGCCGTGTGCGCGCGTGACCAGGAATGATGTCGGCGTGATGTCCCATCGGCGGATGGCATCCGCCTCGATCTTGGTGTACTGGTAGTCGCCGGTGGAGACCTTTCCCCCCTCCGTGATCGCCGCGGCAAAGCTGAACTTCTGCGGGCCGAGGTCGCGGAAGACGGTCAGGACCGGAACCAGCAACCCTCGCGATTCGCCGACGATCGAGTTGAGCTGTTCGTCGAACTCCGTGCCGTACTGATAGCCGAGCTTCGTGTAGATGTTGTTCTTGCGGTTGTCGACGCGTGTGGGGTCGCCGAAGGTGAGGCGGTCGTCCTGCAGCAGGGTGAAGTAGCGGTGGTTGTAGTCGCGCGGAAACTCGAGCAGCAGCAGGCCGCCGCGCACCCGCTCGAATTCGTCCTGATGGCTGCCGACGGCGCCGAAGGAGATCGAGTCGAAAACGCCGATCTTGTAGGTGAAGTTCTGCGCGTAGTACTTGTAGCGAAGGAAGGTGCTGATGTCGCCGGTGACGAACTTGTAGTCGATCTGGC